>NZ_JBEYTW010000058.1:0-53062 GCF_040643275.1 Spirillospora sp. NPDC047418 | reverse complement strand
CACCAACGCCGACAAGTGGCTGCGCGGACGAGCTCACGCCCTAGTTGTTGTTATGGAGGTGCTCATAACAACAACACGCCGCAGGTCAACGGAGAAGGGGTCAGGTTTGGTGGCGGAGGGTGCCGTTTACTGCGGTGGCTCGTACTGGTAGGTCGCGTAGGTCGTTCGGGGGGCACTTCGTTGGGTCTGCGGCTAGGGCTGTCCAGTCGGCGCGCATGCCTTCGCGCAGTGTGCCTACCGCGTGGTCGTTGAAGGCCGCGTAGGCGGCGTCGGACGTGTACATGCGCAGGGCGGTGTCCACGTCCAGGCGCTGGTCGGGGCCCAGCGGCCCGCCGCTCGGCGCGTGGTGGCGGGTCACCGCCTGCCAGATGCCGCGCAGCGGCTGGAACGGGGTGACCGGCGAGTCCGAGCCGCCCGCAAGCCGGACGCCCGCGCGGTGCCAGGTGGCCAGCGGCGTCGCGGACGCGGCGGTCTCGCGGTCGAGCTGCGAGATGAGGCGGTCGGCGAACTGCTCCTGCATCGTCGGCTGGGTCGCCACGACCACGCCGAGCCTGCGGGCATCGGCCATGTTGCGCTCGGACGGCGTCAGGTAGGCGTGGATCGCCTGGCAGCGCAGCGGCTTCACCGGGGCCACGCGGTCGGCGTGGTCGAGGACGTCGAACAGCAGGTCGAGGGCCCCGCCGCCGACGGCGTGCACCCCGAGCGACCAGCCGTGCCGGACGAGCCCGGCCGCGAGCGTGCGCATCGAGTCCGGGTCGAGCAGCAGCTGGCCGTGGTCGCCGCAGCGGCCGGGCCACGGCTCGCGCAGGTAGGCGGTGCCGAGCGAGCCGCCGCCGTCCAGGAACACCTTCACCGGGCCGAGGCGCAGCCGGTCGTCGCCGAAGCCGGACCGGACGCCGACGCCCGACAGCCGCGCGATCTCGTCCTCGACGGACGCGCCGGCGACGAGCAGCGGCATCGCGGTGACCCGCAGCGGTAGCTCGCCGTCCTCGTGCATGCCCTGGTAGGTGGCGAGTTCCTCGGTGCGCAGGCCCGGCTCGATCACCGACGTGAGGCCGGCGGCCAGGGCCTGCTCGGCGGCGGCGGCGATGCCGATCCGCCGGGTCCGGTCGTCCTGCGGCGGCATGTGCCGGCGCACCAGCTCGATCGCCGGGGGCTCGATCAGCACCCCGGTCAGCCGGCCGGCGTCGTCGCGGCCGAGGCGGCCGCCGGGCGGGTCGGGCGTGCCGTCGGCGAGGCCGGCGATGGCCAGCGCGGCCGAGTTCGCCGCGCCCTCGTGGCCGCAGCGCAGGATCAGCACCGGACGGTCGGGGCAGGCGCGGTCGAGCTCGTCGCGGGTCGGCAGGCGCCGTTCGGCGATGTCCTCGATCTCCCACCCGTCGGACGACACCACCCACGGGGCCTCGGGGTGGGCGTCGGCCCATGCGCGCGTCGCCCGGACGACGCCGTCGATGCTGCGCTCGCCCGCCAGGTCGAGCAGCACGTGCGCGAGCCCCGTCCACAGCAGGTGCATGTGGGTGTCGATCAGCCCCGGCAGGACGGTCGCGTCACCGAGGTCCAGCACCGGCACGTGCTCGCCGAGCGCGGCGCGGGCCTCGTCGAACGAGCCCGCCGCGACGATGCGCCCACCGCGGACCGCGAGCGCCTGCGCACGCGGCCGGCGGGCGTCCATGGTGATGACGGAGGCGGCCCGGACGATGTGGTCGTCTGCATGATTCCTCATAACGATTGTACGTTATCAGGGCGGTTCGGCCTGGCGACACCGTTGACCGGTGAATCATAATGATGATAATCGTTCGACCTTAAGCGGCGACCGATGCCGCGTCTCCGCTCAGAGGAGTGAAGCCATGATGGGAACGATTCGACGGCGTCGGCTCCGGGTGGGCCTCGCGGCGCTCGCCGTCGGCCTGGCCGCCGCCGGGTGCGGCTCCGGGGACGGCTCGGCCGGCTCGACCGACGCCGGCGGCGTGACCACGGTGAAGGTCGGCCTGATCCCGATCACCGATGTCGCCCCGCTGTACCTCGGCGTCCGGCAGGGGTTCTTCAGCGCCCAGAAACTCAAGGTCGAGCCGCAGCTGGCCGCGGGCGGCGCGGCGATCGTGCCCGCCGTCGTCAGCAACAGCAACCAGTTCGGGTTCTCCAACAACGTGTCGCTGATCATCGCCAAGAGCAAGGGCGTGCCGCTGCAGGCGATCACGCCGGGCGTCGGCATCGCGCCGGACAACAACAAGGCGTGCCAGGTGCTCGTCCCCAAGGACAGCGAGATCCGCGACGCCAAGGGCCTGACCGGCAAGACGCTCGCGGTCAACACGCTCAACAACATCGGCGACGTCACGATCCGCGCCGCGCTGGAGAAGAAGGGCGTCGACCCGGCGGGCGTGAAGTTCACCGAGATCGGCTTCCCCGACATGGTCACGGCGGTCGAGACGGGCCGCATCGACGCGGCCTGGGAGTGCGAGCCGTTCGTCACCTCGCTGCAGGAGCGCGGTGCCCGGTCCGTCCTCAACAACTACGCCGAGACCCACCCGAACCTGGCGGTGGCCTCCTACTTCACCTCGACGGCCTACGCCAAGAGCAACCCGGACGTCGTGCGGCGGTTCGACGCGGCGGTGCGGCAGTCGCTGGAGTACGCCAACGCCCACCCCGAGGAGGTCCGCAAGATCCTGCCGTCCTACGCCAAGATCCCCGCCGAGCAGGCAACCAAGATCAACATGATCGCCTGGCCGACCACGTTCCAGCGGGACTCGATCGAGGAGCTCGTGCGGCTCACCCAGAAGTACAAGCTCATCGAGAAGCCGGTGAACCTGGACGATCTCATCCAGGAGCCGAAGGGCTGACCTGACGCGCAAGGAAGGTGGGCCGGACGGCGACGTCCGGCCCACCTTCCGCATGGTGCGGTGATCTACACGGCCGCCGCGCGGCGCAGCTCCGCCGACATCTGCTCCCGGACGCGCGCCCGCCCCTCCGCCACACGCGCCGGATGCAGGTACTCGGCGAACGGGGACGCGGCGACGGCCGCCTCCTCGTCCTCGCCGCCCGCCGCTTCGAGCGCGATCAGGAACCGCAGGCACGCGGCCATGTCGCCGAACATGCCCGGACCGCCGGCGGGGCCGTGGCCCGGCACCACGATCGGCGCCGCGGTGCGGCCGAGGTCGCGCAGCGCCCGCAGCCACCCCCGCACGTCGGCGTTCCACATCGACGGCCAGTGCCCGTTGAACGCGAGGTCCGCGACGAAGGACACCCCGTCGTCCGGGACGGTCAGCACCAGGTCGCCCTCGGTGTGCGCCGGGCCCATCGGGGTCAGCTCCACGTCGGCGCCGCCCAGTTCGATGCGCGCCGGCCCGGTCAGCCCGATCGCCGGGGTCACCTTGGCGCCGCCCCGGATGTCCTGCGCCTGGTGCGGCCGCAGCTTCTCGAAGATCTCGACCTGGCGCGCCCATTCGCGCTGCTCGGCGGCCTGCGTGGACGCGGTCGCGACGATCGTCGCGCCGCGGAAGGCGCCGTTGCCGAAGACGTGGTCGCCGTGGAAGTGCGAGTTGACGACGATGAGCTCTTCCACCCGCGCGCCGGTCGCCTCGACGACGGTGCGCGCGAACTCCGCCCCGTACGCCGGGGTGACGCGGGTGTCGAACAGCAGCACGCGCTCGTCGCCGATCACGATGCCGGCGTTGGCGGCGCCGGCCGCCTCGCTCTCCACGGCCAGCACCCGGGTGCTCAGCCTGCGGACGCGGGCGTGCGCGAGCGCGCGCCCGTCCAGCCGGTCCGCCGCGGCCTCGGGGTCACGACGCAATGAGCTCACCGAAATCGGGCTGCTTCTTGATGAGGCCGGCGTCGAGCGCCAGGCGTCCGACCAGGTCGAGGCCGTTGGCCTTCGGGTCCAGGGTGGCGCTCCAGCCGGGCAGCGTCATCTTGGCGGCGGCCTCCGCCGGGATCTTCGTGAACGTCGTGACGATCGCGCGGACCTCGTCCGGGTGCGCGGACGCGTACTCCAGCGACTCGTTCATCGCGGCCTGGAAGTCCTTCACGACCTTCGGGTTCTGCTTGGCGAACGGCTCGGCGGTGAAGTAGTTCGCGATCGTGATCCGGTCGGCGAGCGCCGGGTACTGCTGCAGGACGACCCGGTCCCCGGACTGCTTCGCCTGGTACAGGAACGGCTCGGTCTGGTAGGCCGCGTCGACCCGGCCGGCGGACAGTGCCGCGTTGACGTCGGGGAAGCCGATCTCCATGAACTTGATCGTCTTCGGGTCGACGCCCTGCTTGCGCAGCGCGCCGGAGATCAGCAGGCCGCCGATGTTGTTGAGCGCGTTCACCGCGACCGTCTTCCCGGCGAGGTCGGCGGGCTCGCGGATCGGGCTGTCCTTGCCGACGATGACGCCCTCGAAGTCCTTGGACTCCCCGGGGCCGGCCTCCGACCCCTGCGCGACGATCTTGATGGGCAGGCCCTTGTCGCGGGCCGTCATCAGCGTCACCGGGTTGCCGAAGCCGAACTGCTGCTGCCCGCTGACGACCGCCGGCACGATCGCCGCCCCGGACTGCGTCACCTGCGGTTCGAGCTTGAGTCCGTGCCGCTCGAACGTGCCCTTCCGCACCCCGAGGTACAGCGGGGCGAGGGCCGCGATCGGCATCACGCCGACCTTGACGGTGGTGATCCCGGACGCGTCCGCACTCGGCCCGGACGAGCCGGACCCGCAGCCGGCGATCGCCGCCGACAACGCCACGAGCCCGGCGATGGCCGGCAGGGCCTTACGCCTAGTGAGCATCTGTCCCCACTCCCGTCACGGAGGCGGTGCCGAGTCCGGCGACGTCCACCTCGACCCGGCCCGGCGGGAACGGGGCCGCGGCGGTGGCGCCGCCGGCGAGGACGACGTCCCCGGCGCGCAGCGCCATGCCCTCGCGGCGGGCGATCGCCAGCAGCGCGGGCAGGGCCCGGTCCGGGTGCCCGAGGATGGCGGACGTGGAGCCGGTCTCGACCACCTCGCCGCCGACGGTGAGCCGGACGGCGAGGTCGCCGAGGTCGGCGAGGTCGGCGCCGAGCGGCTGCCAGGGCCCGATGACGAACCCGGCGGACGAGGCGTTGTCGGCGATCACGTCGGGCAGGCTGAACCGGAAGTCGCGGTACCGGGAGTCGATGATCTCCAGTGCGGGCGCGACGGCGTCCACGGGCAGCTCGTCGTCCTCGGGGGTCACGTCGCGGGCGATGCGGTAGGCGACCTCGGGCTCGACGCGCGGGTGGATGAAGCGGGCGAGGGGGACCTCGCCGCCGTCCGGGACGCGCATGGCGTCGGTGAGCCGTCCGACGATCACCTCGGACACGCCCATCTGCGCCATCTTCGCCTTGCTGGTGAAGCCGAGCTTCAGCCCCGCCGGACGCTCGCCCCGGGCGAGCCGGCGGGCGATCACCGCGTCCTGGATCGCGTACGCGTCGGCGGGGGTCAGCCCGGCGGGGAGTTGCTCGACCGCGGTGGCGGTGTGCTGGGCAGTGTCCAGGCGTTCCGCGGCCCGGTCGAGTGCGCCGGTGTCGGTCGTCATGTGGTGGCCTTCTCCGTCCGGGGACCGCGCCGGTGGATGCGTCCGGCCGGCGGGTATCCCACGTAGTTCTCACAGAAGTTCTTCATCGCCGACTCGGACGTGCAGACGTGCTTCAGCTCGGCGTGCTGCAGCCGCCACTCCATCCGGCTGCGCGGGTCGTGGTGCAGCAGCGACGTCATGGAGCGGGAGAACTGCTGGGCGCGCCAGACGCCCTGGAGCGCGTCGTCCGAGTAGCGGTCGAGGGCGGCGTCGTCGCCGGACTCGTACCAGGTGCACACCGCGTCGGCGAGCAGCCGGACGTCGGCGGCGGCGAGGTTGAGGCCCTTCGCGGCGGTCGGCGGGACGATGTGCGCGGCGTCCCCGGCGAGGAAGAGCCGCCCGTACTGCATCGGCTCCACCACGAAGCTGCGCATCGCGGTGATGCTCTTCTTCGTGACGGTGCCCTCGGCGAGCGTCCAGCCGTCGTCGGTGCCGAGGCGGGTCCGCAGCTCGCTCCAGATCCGGTCCTCGGGCCAGGCGGCCAGGTCCTCGTCCGGCGGAACCTGCAGGTAGAAGCGGCTGACCTCGGTCGACCGCATGCTGTGCAGGGCGAACCCGCGCTCGTGGCACGCGTAGATCAGCTCGAACGTGGACGGCGGGACGTTCGCGAGCACGCCGAGCCAGGCGAACGGGTAGTCGTGCTCGTACGTCGTCAGCACGCCGGCCGGGACCGACGTGCGCGACACCCCGTGGAAGCCGTCGCAGCCCGCGATGAAGTCGCAGGCCAGGACGTGCTCGGTGCCGTCCGCCGCGCGGTAGCGGACCGTCGGCGCATCGGTGTCGACGCCGTCGAGGCGGACGTCGTCGACGTCGAACTCCAGCGGCAGCCCGGACGCGACCCGCGCCTCGATCGCGTCCCGGACGATCTCCTGCTGGCTGTACATGACGGCGGTGCAGCCGCCGGTCAGCTCCGCCATCGGGATCCGGTGGCGCTGCCCGTCGAAGCGCATCTCGAAGGCGTGGTGGACGGCCGCCTCCCGGTTCATCCGGTCGGCGAGGCCCAGCTCGTCCAGGAGCCGGGCGGTGCGGTCCTCCAGCATGCCCGCCCGGATCCGGCCCTCCACGTAGGCCCGGGTCCGGTGCTCCAGGATCACCGCGTCGACCCCGGCGAGCTCCAGCATCCGGCCGAGGAGCAGGCCCGCCGGACCCGCCCCGATGATGGCGACCTGTGTTCGTTCCATGTCTCTCCCTGAGGCACCGGGCGGTAGCGCGAGGCGGGGGTCGGTACGGGTTCAGTAGGGCTTCAGTACTTCGCCGCAGCTCTTGCAGGTGCGGGCCTCGACGTCGTCGAAGAAGCGCTGGTACGCCTCGCCGACCGGGTCGGTCGAGTAGTCGGCGACGTGGCACGACTCCTCGTGCAGGAACTCCCCGCAGTTCTGGCAGTACCACTGGAACCGGTCGAGTTCGCCGGGGCGGCGGAGCCGTTCGATCACGATGATGAAGGCGTCCGGGTCGAACCGGGGCGAGTGCGGGAGCCGGGACGGCGTGAAGATCGCCGACCCCTCCGGGATCACGTCGACGACCTCGGTGCCGTCCGGCTGCCGGCTGTGCAGCCGCAGCTCGCCGCGGATCGTGTACATGACCTCATCGCTCGGATTGAGGTGGAACTCGCTGCGGTACTCGCGTCCGCGCGCGACGAAGGCGAGGGACTCGCTCTCCTGCCACAGCACCTCGACGCGCTTGCCGCTCTTGCCGAGGCGCTCGGCGATCGCGTCGAGATCGACGACCGGCATGCGGTACGGCACGGTCATGGCCGCTCCTCCACTCAGCTCTGCTCGGTGACGACGGCGGCGACGCACTCGACCTCGACGCGCACGCCGGCGCGGTGCGGCGGGGCGTTGACGGTCGTGCGCGCCGGGAAGCTCTCGCAGTCGGCGAAGAACTCCCGGTACGCCTGGTTGAACTCGGGGAACTGCGCGGCGTCGCGGAGGTAGCAGTTGCACTTGAGGATCGAGTCCTTGGTGCCGCCGGCGGCCTCCACGACCGCGAGCAGGTTGGTGAGCGTCTGCTTCACCTGCTCGGCGATGTCGTCGGAGACGATCTCCCGGGTCGCGGGGTCCAGCGGGCCCGACCCCGAGCAGAAGATGAGGTCGCCGTGGACGATCGCCTGCGACAGGGGCGGGACGGTGCCCGCGGAGAAGCCGACCTTGGGCGCGTTGCTCGAACTGATCGAGATCTTCGACATGGCACTCCTTGCTCGACGCTGCATCCGACCAGCGGAAACCGTGCGCGGGCCCCCCGGGGCCCGCCGTTCGGCGCGACTCTAACGACCATATTGGTTAGAGTCAATGCCTCTTGATCATCTACCCGGCGCCGACCTGCGCGACCATCCGGAAGATTGTCAGGCGCGACCTAATCCATCATAATGGTTATCTGAAACTAGGCTCGGAGGAAGGCATGACACAGGCATGACACCGACGCACCGGCCCGCCGCCTCGGGGGCCTCTCGCGGAGCGGGCGGGCCGGCGGCCGTGGACGTCCACGCGCACGCGATGCCCATGCCGCTGCTCCGGTACCTGGCCGACCGCGGGCTCGCGGACCTGTCGCGGATCGACGCCGGCACGCTGCTGCTGGACCCGGCCGTGTCCGGCGTCGCCAAGGGCGCCCGCATCCCGCTGCCCGCCGACCAGTACGACGTCCCGCGCCGCCTGGCCTCGCTGGACGCGGCCGGCATCGACCTGCAGCTGGTGGCGGCGCCGCCGTTCGTGTTCGGCTCGACCTCCGAGGACGACGACCTCGTCATGGAGGTCACCCGCCGGTCCAACGACGCGCTCGCCGAGTACACCGCGCAGGGCGGCGGACGGCTCGCGGCGCTCGGCACGGTGCCGGTGGGCCTGCCCGGCGCGGCCCGCGAGGCGGCCCGCTGCCTGGACGACCTCGGCATGGCCGGGCTGACGGCCGGCACGTTCGGCGGGGGCCGCGAGCTGGACGACCCGGTCAACGAGGACGTGTGGGCGCTGCTGACCGAGCGCCGCGCCTTCTGCCTGGTGCATCCGAGCCGCGCCTCGTCCCCGGCCCGGCTCCGCGACTTCCACCTGGTGCAGCTGCTCGGCTACCCGGCGGAGACGGCGCTCGCCGCCGCCCGCCTGATCTTCGGCGGCGTGCTGGACCGGCACGACCCGGTGCTCTGCCTCGTCCACGGCGGCGGCTGCCTCCCCGCGCTGGTGCCCCGGCTCGACCTCGGCTGGACGCGCAAGGCCGAGGCGCGGACGATCCCGCGGCCGCCGCGCGAGCACCTGCGCCGGCTGTACTTCGACACCGCCGTCTTCGACGACACCGCGCTCCGCCGCCTGATCGAGGACGCCGGGCACGACCGCGTCCTGCTCGGCACGGACCTGCCGTTCGACCTCGCCGACGTCGAGGCGGTCGCCGCGGTCCGGCGGCAGGGCCTGGACGCGGCGGCCGAGCACGCGGTCCTCGCCGGGAACGCGCTGCGGCTGATCCCGTCCCTGCACGCCTGGAAGTAAGGAGGACCCGGCATGCCGCTCGTCCAGATCAGCCTGGCCGCGGGACGGCCACCCGACCAGATCCGCGCGCTGATCGCCGAGGTGCACGACGCGGTCGTGCGCGCCACCGGCACCGACCCGGCGCGCGTGCGGGTGCTCGTCCAGGAGATCCCGCCGACGCACTGGGCCGCCGGCGGCGTCACGCTCGCCGAACGCGACACCCCCGGCGCACCCACGCCCCATACACCGCCTCCCGGCACAACAGAGAAGTGAGGGTCAGCAGCACATGGAGTTCTTCGGGCACGTCATCGACGGCGAGGAAGTCGAGTCGCGGGACGGCGCAAAGTTCGACGACGTCGATCCCTGGACCCGGCAGCCCTGGGCGCAGGTGGCCCTCGCCTCCCCCGGCGATGTCGAGCGGGCCGTCGCGGCCGCCCGGCGGGCGTTCGACGACGGACCGTGGCCGCGCATGGGCTTCGCCGAGCGCGGCCGCATCCTGCACCGGCTCGCCGACCTCGTCGAGGAGCACAAGCGGGAGCTCGGCATGGCCGACACCCGCGACATGGGCAAGCCGGTCGCGCAGAGCATCGGCAACGACGTCGGCCGGTCGGCCCACAACCTGAGGTTCTTCGCCGACCACGCGCACATCACGGCGGCGGACACGCTGCCGATGGACAGCGGCCACCACGCCTACAGCGTGTACGGGCCGGCCGGCGTCGTCGCCGCGATCGCGCCGTGGAACTTCCCGCTGATGCTGGAGACCTGGAAGATCGCGCCCGCGCTGGCCTGGGGCAACACCGTCGTCCTCAAGCCGGCCGAAGACACCCCCGCGTCGGCGACGATCCTGGCCCGGCTCGCGACCGAGGCGGGGCTGCCGCCCGGCGTCCTCAACGTCGTGCACGGCTACGGCCCGCGGTCGGCCGGGGAGGCGCTGACCGAGAGCACCGGCATCGACCGGATCACGTTCACCGGCGCGTCCAGCACCGGCCGGGCCATCGCGCGGATCGCGGGCGGCAACCTCGTCCCGGTGAGCCTGGAGCTCGGCGGCAAGGGCGCCAACCTCGTGTTCGCGGACGCCGACCTCGACAACGCGGTGGACTGGTCCATCCGGGCGATCTTCACGAACGCGGGCCAGGTCTGCCTCGCCGGCAGCCGCCTCTACGTGCAGCGCGAGGTGTACGGCGAGTTCCTCGACCGGTTCACCGCCGCCGCCGAGGCGATGGCGGTCGGCGACCCGTCCGACGAGGGCACCCGGCTCGGCCCGCTCGCCTCGCAGGAGCACTTCAAGAAGGTGCGCGGGTACGTGGAGACCATCGAGGCGGAGGGCGGCCGCATCCGCACCGGGGGGCTCGGCTCCGGCTGGGCCGTCCGGCCCACGGTCGTCACGGACATGCCGCAGGACGCGGCGCACTGGCGGGAGGAGATCTTCGGCCCGCTGGTCGTCGTGAGCCCGTTCGACACCGAGGCCGAGGCGGTCGCGCTGGCCAACGACACGCCGTACGGCCTGAACGCCATGGTCTTCACCGAGAACCTCAGCAGGGCGCACCGGGTGTCGGCGGCGCTCCGCGCCGGGACGGTCTGGGTGAACTGCTTCTTCATCCGCGACCTGCGCGCCCCGTTCGGCGGGGTCGGGGCGTCCGGCGTCGGCCGCGAGGGCGGCGACTTCAGCCGGGACTTCTTCACCGAGCCGAAGGCCGTCGTCATGCAGATCGACCCGGACCGGCACGCCGCGGTGTGAACGTCCCGTCCCGCTCGCGGTTCCGGGCGCGTGGCGAGCGCGCGGCGCGCTCGCCACGCGTCTGGCCGCTGTACGCGGGCGGCTTCCTCGGCCCGTACGCGGGCACGATGGTCACCCCGATCCTGCACGAGGTCGCGGGCGGCCTGGACACCACGCCCGAGACCACCGCCGCCGCCGTGACCGCGTACATGGTCCCCTACGCCGCGCTGCTGCTGGTCTCGGGCACCTGGTCGGAGCGCTGGGGGCGGCGCCGCACCATGCGCCTGTCGCTGCTGTTCTTCATCCTGGCGTCCGCGCTGTGCGCCCTCGCCCCGACCATCGGGACGTTCCTGGCGGGACGCGTCCTGCAGGGCGCCACCAACGCCTTCACCACCCCGCTCCTGGTCGCCGCGATCAGCGACCTCACACCGCGCGAACGGCTCGGCCGGGCGCTCGGCCTGTTCGCCGCCCTGCAGGCCGCAGGGCAGACCTCCAGCCCCCTCATCAGCGGACTCTCGGCGGCCGTGGACTGGCGGCTGGCGTTCGTTTTCCCGTCCGCCGTCGCGCTCGCGCTCGCGCTGCTCCCGCCGTCGGAGGCCGTCGCCGCCCGCAGGGCCACCGGGCGGGCGTCCTGGCGCGTCCTCGCCAACCGGCAGCTCGCGGCCGCCTCGGCCCTGTCGTTCCTGTGCTACCTGCCGGCGATCGCGCTCACCGTCCTCACCGTGCTGCGCGCGGACGAGCAGTTCGGGCTCGGCCCGGCCGGGCGGGGCCTGGTCAGCGCGGCGTTCGGCGTCGCCGGGCTGCTGTCGGCCAGCGCGCTCGGCCGCGGCCTCGACCGGCTGGGCGCGCGGCGCCTCGGCATCGCCCTGTTCGTCCTGCTCGCCGCCGGCCTGCTGACGGCGGCGCTGGGCCCGTCCCTTCCCCTCCTGCTGTGCGGCGTCCTGCTCGCCGGCGTCGCCGTGCCCGGACTGCGCAACACCGTCAACGCGCTCGCGGCCGGAAGCGCCCCGTCCAACCGCGCGGGCGCGACCTCGCTCGCGCTGTCCGCCCAGTTCTTCGGCGGCGCGCTCGCCCCGGTGCTGTGCGTCCCGCTGTACGTCGCCCACGGCGACCCGGCCTTCGCCGCGGCCGCCCTGGTCCCGGCCGTCGCCGTCGTGCTGCTCTTCGGCCTCCGCTCCCTTGGTGCCGAACAGGTGCAGCCGTCCCCGGATGGCGCCCGTGTAGTACCGCGGTCTGATGAATCGGGCGTCGGATTCCCACATCGGGAGTGAGGCCGCGAATGGCTCACGTGACCGATGTGCGGCCGATCCGCCGCTCCTTATCGTGACTGAACATGATCACAAGAAACAGCATGTTCGGGCGGACGGCGGCCGTGGTCCTGGGCGCGGCGCTGCTGGCCTCGGCCGCCCCGGCGATGGCGGCCGACCACGGCGGGCTGCAGCCGGTCGCCGACCGGCTGACCGGGCCGGACGGGGCTCCCGGAGCGCTCGTGCAGGTCGACGATCGAGGCCGCCGGACGGTCGCCACCGCCGGTGTCGCCGATGTCCGGACGGGCGCGCCGGTGAGTCCCCGCAGCCGCTTCCGGATCGGCAGCCTGACCAAGCCGTTCACCGCGACCGTCGTGCTCCAGCTCGCCGGCGAGGGACGCATCGACCTGGACGCCCCGGTCGAGCGGTACCTGCCCGGGGTGGTGCGCGGGGCCGACAACGACGGGCGGGAGATCACCGTCCGGCAGCTGCTCCAGCACACCAGCGGGCTGCCGGACGTCCTGGACTACCTGAACCCGCTCAGCATCCTCAACGACCCGCTGCGGCACTGGGACGCACGTGAACTGGTCGACATCGCCCTGCCGCATCGCCGCGAATTCACCCCCGGCAAGGGGTGGGGCTATTCCAACACCAATTACCTGCTGGCCGGGATGATCATCGAAAGCGTCACCGGGCACCCCTACGGCCAGGAGATCCGCCGGCGCGTGATCCGGCCGCTCCACCTGCGCGACACGTTCGTGCCGGGCGACGCATCCGGCATCCCCGGCCCGAACCCGCGCGGGTACGTGCGGCCGGGCTCGGAGCTGGTGGACATCACCCGTTTCAACCCGACCGTCGCCGGGGCCGCCGGCGGGATGATCTCCAGCGCGTCCGACCTCGACCGGTTCATCGGCGCGCTGCTGCACGGCCGCCTGCTGAAGCCGGCGCAGCTGAGGGAGATGCTGCACACCGTCCCCACGGGACGCTCGTCCGGGGCCCGGTACGGCCTCGGCCTGCAGTGGCTGCCTCCCACCAAGGACCGCTGCGGCTTCTGGGGACACGACGGCGACATTCTCGGCTTCAGCGTCCGGACGGGCGCCACGATGGACGGCAGGCGCGCCACCGTCATGGTCAACCTCAACCCCGGCGGCGGCCCGGCCCTCGACGCCGCCATGAAGGACGCCCTCCCCGCGGCGCTCTGCGGCTAGCCGCCGGCCGGCCCGCCGGATTACTTATTCCGGAGCATTGACATTAATCCGTCCCGTCGTCCATGCTGCCGGACATGGAACGACGGGCGGACGCGCTGCAGCGGCTCCGGCAGGCGCACGAGGAGGTCGTGCTGGCGGCGCTGCGCAGCGAGGGGCCGATGAGCCGGACCAAGCTCACCGCCCGGACCGGCCTGTCCCGCACCACCCTGTTCGCGATCATCTCCGAGCTGATGGCGCGCGGCGCCGTGATCGAGTCGGGCGCCGAGGACGACGGCCGGCCGCGCGGGCGGGGGCGGCCCGCGACCCGGGTGTCGCTCAACCCGGACGCGGGCCTGCTGATCGGCGTCGACCTCGGCCGCCGCCGCATCCGGGTCGCGATCGCCAACGTCGCCCGGCAGGTCGTCGCGACCGCCGTGGACGACTCGGCCCCGGACGCGGACGAGGCCGAGCAGGCCGACCTGGCCGTCGCGCTCATCCACAAGATCTGCGCGGACCGCAACATCGGGCTCCGCGCCCTGGAGGCGATCGGCGTCGGCCTGGTCGGCGTCATGGACGCCTCCAACCGGCGGTGGCGGGCGGCGGAGCGGCTGGCGGCCGCGTTCGACACCCGCGTCGAGGCCGACAACAACGCCCGCCTCGCGGCGCTGGCCGAGCAGACCTGGGGTTCCGCGCGCTCCGCCGAGGACATCGTGTACGTGCGGTGGTCGGTCGGCGTCGGCGGCGGCTTCATCTCGGGCGGGCGGCTGCTGCGCGGGGCGCACGGCGCGTCCGGCGAGCTCGGGCACGTGTCGGTCGACCCGGCCGGGCCGCGCTGCCACTGCGGCGGGCGCGGCTGCCTGGAGGAGCTGATCGGCATACCGGCGCTGCTGCGGGCCGTCGCGGCGCGCGGCGTCCGGCTGACCGGCACCGACGACCTGCTGGAGGCGGCGCAGGCGCGGACGCCCGCCGTGACGGACGTGGTCGTCGACGCCGCCCGGACGCTGGGCACGGTCCTGGCCGGGACGGTCGCCCAGCTCGACCCCGAGCGCGTCGTCGTGGGCGGGGACCTCGCCCAGCTCGGCGGGCTCGTCCTCGATCCGATCAGGTCGGCGATCGGCGGGCTCGCCCTGCCGGACACGCACCGCACCCTCGACATCGTCCCGGCCGACCTCGGGCCGGCCGCGTCCGCGATGGGGGCGATCGCCCTGGTGCTCAGGGACCAGGAGCGCCGCCCGCCCGACCCGAACCCCGCCGACGACCTGTAGGGCCCGCACACCCGACGTCCCGCCGACTGCCTGCCGATTGCCGACAATTAACACCTATTTCTGTAAACCCTTGGGAATTAATGAACGGAGTGTCGTGTCCTCTCGCAACGTCCTGATCCTCATGACCGACCAGCACCGGGTCGACACGCTGGGCTGCTACGGCAACCCGGTGGTGCGCACGCCGGCGCTGGACGGGGTGGCGGCCGAGGGCACCAGGTTCGACCGGTTCTACACGCCGACCGCGATCTGCACCCCGGCCCGCGCCTCCCTGTTCACCGGCACGCACCCGTTCCGGCACGGCCTGCTCGTCAACCCCGAGCGCAACGGCGGCGCCAAGGACGAGGTGGACGACGACTTTCCCAACTTCGTCCGGCCGCTGCTCGCCGGCGGCTACAACGTGGGCCACGTCGGCAAGTGGCACATCGGGCGCGAGCGCGGCCCCGAGCACTACGGCATGGACGGCGAGCACCTGCCGGGCGCGCTGAACCCGTTCCACCACCCGTCCTACCAGGCGTGGCTCAAGGAGAACGGGCACCCGCCGTTCAAGGTCCGCGACGCGGTGTTCGGCAAGGCGCCCAACGACTCCGGGCGCGGCCACCTCATCGCCGGGCGGCTGGAGCAGCCGGCCGAGGCGACGATCGAGACGTTCCTCGCCGACCGCACGATCGAGCTGATCGACCGGTACGCCGCCGACGGCAAGCCCTTCGTCCTGACGTGCAGCTGGTACGGCCCGCACCTGCCCTACCTGCTGCCCGACGCCTACTACGACCTGTACGACCCGGCGGACGTCCCGCTGCCGGCCTCGATGGCCGAGACCTTCGACGGCAAGCCCGACGTCCAGCGCCGCTACGCCGAGTACTGGTCGGCCGACCATTTCGACGCCGACGCCTGGCGCAAGCTCATCGCCGTCTACTGGGGCTACGTCACGATGATCGACGAGCAGGCGGGGCGCATCCTCGACCGACTCCGCGAGCACGGCCTCTGGGACGACACCGCGGTCGTGTTCACCGCCGACCACGGCGAGTTCACCGGGTCGCACCGGCTGAACGACAAGGGCCCGGCGATGTACGAGGACATCTACCGGATCCCGGGGATCATCCGGGTGCCGGGCGCCCCGGTCCGCACCGTGGACGAGTTCGCGACGCTCATCGACCTGCACGCGACGATCCTCGACCTGGCCGGGCTGCCCACCGGCACACCCTGCGACGGCAGGAGCGTGCTGCCGCTCATCAAGGGCGAGGACGACCCGCGCCCCGAGGTCGTCGCCGAGTTCCACGGCCACCACTTCCCGTACTCGCAGCGCATGATCCGGGACCGCCGCCACAAGTTCGTGTTCAACCCCGAGAGCGTCCACGAGCTGTACGACCTGGAGGCCGACCCGCACGAGCTGCGCAACGTCTACACGGCACCGGCCTACGCGGACGTGCGGCGCGACATGACCCTCCGGCTCTACCGCGAACTGGTGCGCCGCGGCGACCCGGCCTACACCTGGATGAGCTACATGTCCGACATCGGCACCGGTCGCGCGCCCGACGTCGACGGCGTCGCGGACGAGGTCGCGTGATGGCCGCCCCGACGACGAAGGCACCCGCGGCGGTGCCCGACACGGCCAAGGCGAAAGCGCGCAAGGAGAAGGTGCGCGCCGCCTCGCTGACGGCCGCGTCCGGCGTACTGGGCTTCGCGGTCTGGGTCGGGCTCTCCAAGAGCGGGATCGACGGGTTCCCCGGCCCGGTGCCGGTGGCCGAGCGCGCCTGGGAGCTGATGCGGGAGGGCACGCTGTTCAGCGACCTCTTCGCCAGCCTCCGCCGCGTGCTGCTCGGCTTCGTGCTCGGCGTCGCGCTCGCGGTCCCCGTCGGCTTCGCGATGGGCTGGTACCCGGTGGTGCGCGGCCTGTTCGACCCGTGGCTGCAGTTCTTCCGGATGATCCCGCCGCTCGCGATCATCCCGCTGGCCGTCGTGCTGATGGGCATCGACGAGACGCCGAAGGTCTTCGTGATCTTCCTGGCCTCGTTCCTGTCGTCGGTCGTGTCCACCTACCAGGGCGTCATCTCGGTCGACAAGACCCTGATCAACGCGGCGCGGGTGCTCGGCGCCGGCGACCGGACGCTGTTCACCGACGTCGTGGTGCCGGCGTCCACCCCGTTCATCCTCGTCGGCATGCGGATCGGGCTCGGCGCGTCCTGGGCCACGGTCGTGGCGGCCGAGCTGATCGCCGCGCAGGGCGGGCTCGGCTACCGGATGCAGCAGGCGCAGCTCTACTACGAGCTGCCCACCATCTTCGTGTCGCTGATCGTGATCGGGCTCGTCGGGCTCGCGATGGACCGCCTGCTGCTGCTCGCCGAGCGGCGGCTCACCGGATGGCAGGAGCGCCGATGACCAAGATCTCCTTCCGGGACGTCACCCACCGGTTCGAGGCGTTCACCGCGCTCGACCACGTCTCGCTCGACATCGCCGACGGCGAGTTCGTCACGGTCGTCGGCCCGTCCGGCTGCGGCAAGAGCACCCTGCTCAACCTGGCCGCGGGCCTGCTCGAACCGGGCGCCGGCACCGTCGAGGTGGACGGCAGGCAGGTCGCGGGCCCCGGCCCCGAGCGCGGGGTGATCTTCCAGCAGTACGCCCTGTTCCCCTGGATGAGCACCCGCAAGAACGTCGAGTTCGGTCTGAAGATCGCCGGGGTGCCGAAGCGGGAGCGCCGCGCGAAGGCCGAGCACTACCTCGACCTCGTCGGGCTCGCCGACTTCGCCGACGCGCTCCCGAAGACGCTGTCCGGCGGGATGAAGCAGCGCTGCGCGATCGCCCGCGCCTACGCGGTCGACCCGTCGGTGCTGCTGATGGACGAGCCGTTCGGCGCCCTCGACGCGCTCACCCGCGTCCAGCTCCAGGACGGCCTGCTCGACACCTGGACCCGCGAGCGGCGCACCGTCATGTTCATCACCCACGACGTGGACGAGGCCGTCTACCTGGCCGGACGGGTCATCGTCATGGCCGCCCGCCCCGGCCGCGTCCACCGGGTCATCGACGTCGACCTGCCCTATCCCCGCACCGAGGAGATCCGCCTGTCCGCCGAGTTCGACGAGCTCCGCAGGCAGGTCTGGAGGGCCGTGTACCACCAGCCCCCCGCCCCGACCCCCGAAGGGACCCCCCGATGAGATCACTGCGACTGCTGGCCGTGTCGCTGCTGCTGGTACCGCTCGCCGCCGCCTGCGGCGGGGACGACGACGGCGGCGCGACGAAGACCGTCAAGTTCGGCTACACCGCCGACTTCGCGGGCGCCGCCGCCCTCGCCGCCGCCGACAAGCTCGGCCTATGGAAGAAGGCCGGGCTGAAGCCCGATCTGAAGGTGTTCACCAACGGCCCGCTGCAGATCCAGGCGCTCGGCGCGGGCGACCTCGACTTCGGCTACATCGGCCCCGGCGCGACGTGGCTCCCCGCGTCCGGCAAGGCGAAGATCATCGCGGTGAACATGCTCGGCCAGGCCGACCGGATCATCGCCACTCCGAAGTCGGGCATCAAGGACATCGCCGGGCTGCGCGGCAAGAAGGTCGCCGTGCCCGAGGGGACGTCCGGCGACATGCTGCTCCAGCTCGCGCTGAAGAAGGCCGGGATGAAGGCCGATGACGTCGAGCGCGTGCCGATGGACCCGAGCACCGTCGTCACGGCCTTCTCGTCCGGCAAGGTGGACGCCGCCGCGATCTGGTACCCGCTGATCGACACCATCAAGAAGCGCACCCCCGACCTGGTCGAGCTGTCGAAGAACGCCGACTTCTTCCCGGCCATGTCGTTCCCCAGCTCGTTCGTCGCCCGCAACGAGATCGTGAAGGACGACTCCGCGACCACCCGCAAGGTCATCGGGGTGCTCAAGCAGGCCAACGACTGGGTGAACGGGCACACCACGGAGGCCGAGACGACGGCCGCGAAGTTCCTCAAGGTGCCGGTCGCCCAGTTCAAGGGCTCGTCCGCCGTCACCAAGACCTTCACCTCCGCCCAGCTCGCCACCTACTCCGGCGACGGGACGGTGAACGGCTGGTTCAAGGGCCTGTCGGACATCTTCGTCGCGATGGGCAAGCTGCCGTCCTCGCCCGACCCCGCGACCTACTACACCGCCGACCTCTACACGAACGCCGCCGCCGGAAAGTGACCCGGTTCCCGGCCGGCGCCCGCCGGCCGGGCCGCCGATGAGGAGGCACCACCCCCCATGCCCCGTCGACGCACCGCCGCGGCCGCCGCCGCGGCCGCCCTCACCCTCACCGCCCTCACCCCCCTCGGCGCGCCGGCCTCGGCCGAAGCGCCCCGCGACCCCGTCAACCTCGCGCTGGACGGGACGGCGTCCGCGTCCAGCGTCGAACTCGACCGGGACTCGTTCGCGGCGTCCCAGGTCAACGACGGCGACACCGGCACCCGGTGGTCGTCGAAGTACGCCGACGACAACTGGGTCCAGGTCGAACTCGCCGCCGAGGCGAAGGTCGACCACGTCACGCTCGTCTGGCCGAACGCCTGCGCCCGCGACTTCGCACTCCAGACGTCCACGGACGGTGTCACCTGGACGACCGTGACCCGGTCGCAGCGCGACACCTGCCCCCGCACCGACACGATCGACGTCGGCGCGACCGCGAAGTTCGTCCGGATGCAGGGGTACGAGCGCTGGGCTTCGTACGGTTACTCGATCTCGGAGTTCCAGATCTGGGACCGTCCCGCCGTCCGGTCGCTCGGGCTCGTGCCGCGGCCGGTGTCGGTCGCCGAGACGGGCGGGCCCGGCTACCGGCTCGGCCCGGAGGCGTCCATCGCCGCGATCGGCGACGGCGCGCAGGCGCCCGCCGCCTACCTGGCGAAGGTGCTGCGGCCGTCCACCGGATACCGGCTGCCGGTCGTGCCGAAGCGGCGCGGCCAGGGGCAGATCGTCGTCAAGGTCGGCTCGGGGCTCGGTCCGTCCGGACGCCCCGAGGGCTACGACCTCAGGACGAACCCGGCGAAGGTCACCATCGAGGCGGCCACGGCGAACGGCGCGCTCAACGGCGTCCAGACGCTCCGGCAGCTCTTCCCGCAGTGGGTCGAGTCGCCGGCGAGGGTGCGCACGGCCTGGACGGTGCCGCAGGTCGCGATCAGCGACTACCCGCGCCTGGCGTACCGGGGCATGATGCTCGACGTCGCCCGCAGCTTCTACCCGGTGGACGAGGTCAAGAAGTACATCGACGCCGCCGCCCAGTTCAAGATCAACCGGCTGCACCTGCATCTGAGCGACGACCAGGGCTGGCGCATCGCGCTCGACAACCCGGCGGACAACCCGTCCGGGATCGACTATCCGAAGCTGACCTCTGTGTCCGGCGGCACCGCGATGACCCGCAACGACGCCGGGCAGCAGATGGGCACGGAACTCGGCGTGACCGGATTCTACACCAAGGCCGACTACCGCGAGATCGTCCGGTATGCGGGCGCCAGCGGCATGACCGTCGTCCCCGAGATCGACATGCCCGGCCACACCAACGCCGCGCTGCACGCGATCCCGCAGCTCAACAGCGCCGGGTCCAAGCCCGCGCGCGAGCCCGGCGAGACGACCGTCCCGGCGAACGGCACCCCGAACGTCGGCTACTCGTCCTTCGACGCCGCGAACCCGGCGACGTACGAGTTCACGAAGCAGGTCCTCACCCAGATCGCGGAGCTGACGCCCGGCCCCTACCTGCACATCGGCGGGGACGAGTCGCACAGCACCAGCCACGCCGACTACACGACGATGGTGGACGCCTTCACCGGCCAGGTGGACGCGCTCGGCAAGACGGTCGTCGGCTGGAACGAGACCGCCGGGACCTCGCTGCCGCAGGGCAACGCGGTCGTCCAGTTCTGGAACGGCAACCGGAACGCCGTCGCCAACGCGGTCACGTCGAGGGGCGCGAAGGTGATCCTGTCCCCGGCGGGCAACGCCTACGTCCCGCAGAAGCAGGACTCGCGGCAGCCGCAGGGCGGCACCTGGGCGTGCGGCGGGCCGTGCGGCCTCGACCGGCACTACGGCTGGGACCCCGGCACCTACATCCCCGGGATCCCCGAGGACAGCGTGCTCGGTGTCGAGTCGGCGCTGTGGGGCGAGTTCATCCGGCGCCTCCCGCAGGCGCAGTACTACAGCTATCCCCGGCTCATCGCGACCGCCGAGGTCGGCTGGACTCCGCAGGCCAAGCGCGACTACACCGGCTTCACCGACCGGCTCGCCGCGGTCGGCGGGCGGCTGACGCTCCAGGGCGTCAACTTCTTCCCGGCCGCCGGCGTCCCGTGGCCGGTGACCGCGCTCGGCGCCGACCGCACCGTCCCCACCGGCTCACCGGCCGGCGCCACCTGGACGGTCACGGCCCCCGCCGCGAGCGGGCCGACCGGCACCGTCCGGTGGAGCGACGGCGTCGAGGAGGACGTCACGCTCACCACGTCCCGTACCGCCAGCATCCCGGACATGCGCGGCAACGGCACCTTCACCGCCGTCTCCAACCGCACGTTCGGTGCGCCCGGGACCTACACCGCGACCCTCACGATCCGGCCTTCGTCCGGCCAGGCGCCCGTGGAAGCGCCACTGACCCTGACCGTCTCCTGAACCTGTGCGCGGGGACGGAAACCGTCGCCCGGCCCGTCCCCGCGCACGCTGGGAACCCATGAACCCGACCGAAACCCCCGCCTGCTGCGCCGCCTCTCGGAACGCGACGCCACTGCCTCAACCCGTCCTCACCCGCCGGGCGACCCGGCCCCTCACGGCGATGATCGCCCTGCCGGGCGGCACCTTCCGCATGGGCAACGAGGACGCCAACGCCAACCCCCACGACGGCGAGGGCCCGGTCCGCGACGTCCACGTGGGCCCCTTCAAGATCGACCCGCACACCGTCACCAACGCCGAGTTCGCCGCCTTCGCCGAGGACACCGGCTACCGGACCGAGGCCGAACACTACGGCTGGTCCTACGTCTTCAAGGGCCTGCTGACCCGGGACGTAGCGGACGCGGCCCCGTCCCCCGCCGGAACCCCCTGGTGGCGCGCCATCGAAGGCGCCGCCTGGAACCGTCCGGAAGGCCCCGGCAGCGACGTCCGCGACCGGGGGGCGCACCCCGTCGTCCACGTGTCCTGGAACGACGCCGCCGCGTACGCCGCCTGGGCGGGCAAGCGCCTGCCCACCGAGGCCGAATGGGAGTACGCCGCACGCGGCGGCCTCGACCAGGCCACCTACCCGTGGGGCGACGACCTCGACCCGGACGGCAAGACCCGCTGCAATATCTGGCGCGGCACCTTCCCCGACCACCACGACGACCGCCCCGGCCCTGTCGCCGTCGACACCTATGAACCGAACGCCTACGGCCTCTACAACACCGTCGGCAACGTCTGGGAATGGTGCGCCGACCCGTTCGCCTCGTCCGGCGGCGCGCGGGCGATGCGCGGCGGCTCCTACCTGTGCCACGACTCGTACTGCAACCGCTACCGGGTCGCCGCCCGCACCGGCAACACCCCCGACTCCAGCACCGGCAACACCGGCTTCCGCTGCGCCGCCGACGCCTGAGACCGGACGGTCAGCCGCCCGCCGCGGCCGGTGGCCGGCCTGCCTGCAGCGCGGTCAGCGCCTGCGCGGCCCGATGCCGCACCGCGGAGGAGAGCGCGGGTTCCGCACGGATCCGGGCGAGGACGTACTCCGGCTCGTCCCCGTGCGAGGCGATGATGTCGACCGCGTTGAGCCGGGTGCCGTCCGCGGTCTCGGGGGCGAGGACCAGCGCCAGCAGGTCACCGGTGAACTCGAGCTGGATGAGCAGCTCGGTGGCGGTGCGGCGCGCGTCGATCGTCGTCGCCGGGTCCGTGGCGAGCCCGGCGAGCAGCCGCGTCCCGCGCGGATCGTCCAGCCAGACCAGGAAGTGCGCGGCCCCGCGCCGCGTGTAGGAGTCGACGGAGCGGTCCTCGACGAGGGACACCAGCGTCTCCGTCCCGCGCGGCTCGCCGAGCCAGGACGCCTCCTCGGCCGCCCAGCAGCGCACCGTGTCGTCGTATCCGGGGTTCTCGGCCAGCTCCGCCAGCTCGCCCGCGGCCCCCTGCAGGGCGAGCGAGCCGATCGCCTCCCGGCGCCGGTCGAAGGCGACCCCGGGGTCGGTCGCGGTGGCCAGCAGGTCGCGCACCTTCTCCGGGTCGCCGAACTGGGCCAGCACGTACCGGATCGCCGCCCGCGTCTCGACCTCCGGCACCGTCGCGGACTCCTTGAGCTGGAGGCGGGCGCTGAGCGCGGGATCGGGCAGTTGCCGCGCTTCGCGCAGCCATCTCCGCTGCCGTCCGACGGCGTCGGCGTAGCCCTTCTCGGCCTGCCCGATCGAGCTGAGCCACCGTTTGGCGGCCTGCCGCTCCGAGACGGATCTGCGCACGTCGACGGCCATGCCCCGCAGCAGGTTCACGCCGCGGGGATCCCCCAGCCGATGCAGCGTCTCCGCTATCCGGCCGCGCACATTCCTGCTCTGCGCGGCGTCGCCCAGGAGCAGCAGGAGGACGTCGTTGCCGCGGTCGTCCCCAGAGCGGGCGATCACTTCGGCGGCATGGCAGCGGACGTTGATGTCCGTGCCGGAGTCATCGGCCAGCGCGTGCAGGAGGTGCAGGCGTTCGGCGACCACGGGCAGATGCCCTCCATCGCCACCCTGGGCTCGCTCTCCCGCGGCCGCCGCCTCGGCGAGAAGCGTCAGGCACAGTTGCGCACCGTTGGCATCGCCTTTCGGTGAACTCCGCACCCTGTTCCACTGCACCCCGGCGTGCAGCGACGTGCCCCTTGGGTCCCCCAGGGATTCCAGCGCCTTCGCCGCGGCCAGCCGCGGGCTCTTCGACGCGGGGGCGTTCCGGGCGAAGTCGGCCATCGCGTCCAGGCACCGGGGCAGCGGGACGAGGCCGTCCGAGCCGCCGCCCTCCTCGTCCAGCCACCGGGCCGGCCATCGCGACAGCGTGACGAAGAGTTCCTGCCAGGCCGCCTGCCGCCCCTTACCCGTGGGGGCAGGGCCTTTCTCAACGGCCGGCACCACGTCGGACGACAGGTCGGGATTGCGCACGGGATCCCGCTCCGCCGCGGCCATCATGTTCGCCACCCGGCGCCGCAGGACCTCGGGAACGGAGACGTCGTCGACGATCGCCTGGAAGTAGTCGGCGGCATCCGGCACGCCGAACAGCTCCAGCGACTCCGCCGCCGCGATCCTCATGTGCGGTTCGACATGCCGGTCCAGGACGATGGAACCGAGCACGTTCACGTGGTCGTCCCCGGTGGGCCCGTCCGCCCGGCCGTCCTCAATGCGCGCGTCCGGGTCTGCGGTCTTGGGCGCCGCCAGTGCCGCCAGCCCCGCCCTGGTCCTCATCCCGGCGAACAGGGCCAGCACCTGCTTGCGGGTGTCCGGTCCGGTGCTCGGATCCTTGGTGAGGGCGGCGAGCAGGCCGGGAAAACTCTGCTCGCCGTGCCGCGTCAGCGCCTCGAAGGCCCGCAGCCGAATCTGGACGTTCAGCGCCGTGTCCGCCGCGATGAGACGCAGCATGTCCGGCGCCAGCGGATAGCGCGCCAGGTCCACGTCGGCCGGCAGGGCGGCGGGCACGTCCGCGTCGAAGCCGTCATCGCCGAGCACCGCGCCGAGCAGGCTCGGGCCGCGGGGGTCGCCGTGCCGGACGAGTGCGCGCGCGGAAGCCTCCCGGACGGCCTGGGTCAGCTCCTCCGACTCCGCGATCCGCGCGAGGACGCCGGCGCCCTGCCCCCTGCCCAGTTCCAGCACGATGCGCTCGGTGGTCCGGCGGACCCCCATCCGGGCCACCAGCGCGTCGACGACGCCTTCGAGCAGGTCGGCGGCCCGCTCGTCCCCGAGGCGGTCCAGCGCGCCGAAGGCGTGGAGGCGGTCGTGGGCGTCGCGCTCGCCGTCACCGGCCAGCGCGGCGAGCCGGGCGGTCCCCCAGCCGTCGCCGAGTTCCGCCAGGACGACGGTCGCGCGGCGGCGGGTCTCCCGGGTCGCCGAGTCGGCCGTCGCCACCCGCCGGAGCTGGTCCCTCGCCCCGATCCAGGCCAGCAGATCCAGCGCCTGCCGGGCCGCGAACCCGCGGTCGACCGGGGTGGACGCGATCCGCTCCAGGGTCGGCGCCGCCGCGGCGGCCAGGCGCTCGTCGGTGACCACGCCGTCCTGGAGGAGCGACACGACGAACGCGCAGCCGGCGAGCCCGCCCTTCTCGGCGACGCCGCGCAGCGCGTTGAACATGCGGTCCCGGCCCGGCCAGAGGGCGATCAGGAACCTCATGAGCGAGTAGCGCCAGCTCGGCTGCCGCCACACCTCGGCGACGCCCGGCCAGGGCCGCTGCCACTCGTAGAAGAGCTGGTGGAAGGCCGCGAACGAACGGTCCTCGTCGGCTACGAGGGCGCGGGCCGCCAGGTAGTCGCAGATCGTGTCGTGTACGAAGACGAAGTCGCCGAGGCGTTCCGTCAGGAGCCCGCTGCGCCGCAGGATCCCCTTCAGGAACTCGCGCCAGCGCTTCTCCGGGATCGGCTGCGGCCGCGAGCCCCGCTCCCAGCCGACCAGCAGCTCCAGCGCGGGCTCGGCCGAGCCGTCGTGCCTGGCCAGGGCGAGCCGGCCGAGCAGGTCCGCCGAGCGGTCGAGCACGTCGGTCGCGGCCCGGACCGCCCGCGGGCCGTACGGCCGGAAGGCGGCCTCGGCCTGCTGGAAGATGCCGCGCTTGCCGTCCACGTACTGGGGCGCGGCCAGGGCCTGGGTGAAGTCCTCGTAGATGCCGGTGAGGCCGGTCGGCAGCGGACGGTCGAGATCGAGGGCGAGCAGCTGGCACAGCATCGTCGCCATCAGCGGCACGACCGCGATGCCCGCCAGCTTCGCCCGGTCGACCTCGTCGACCAGCCGCTGCGCGACCGCCGCCGGATCGTCCGTGCCCAGTTCGCCGAGCATGTGCTCGGCGAACCGCCGCAGCTGCCCGATGGTGAAGGGCTGGAGCTCGTACCGTCCGCTGATCCACGCGTCGTCCTGCTCCAGCTCCTGGAGCGACAGCGGCCTGGACGCGAGAACGAACCGGTAGAGGGACGCGTGCGGGCCGTTCGCGACGCCGGCGAGCTTCGCCAGGACGCTCCGCCGCGTCGCCAGGTCGACGATGTCGTCGAGCCCGTCGATGAACACCAGCCACCGCGCCCCGGGCACGGGTTCGGCCGCGAAGAACTCCGGCGGCCAGGAACTGACGATCCCGGCCGCGCTGAGGTCGGCCTCGACGCTCGCGGCGATCAACTGCGGGAGCGGCCGTGCGTCCGCCAGGTCGGTCGCCTGGACGCGCACCGGGATCCCGGTCCGGGGATCGTCGTCCAGCCAGGCCCGCGCCAGCTCTGTCAACCCCATGCGGAGGAGGCTGGACTTCCCGAGACCCGGGCCGCCGAAGATGATCGCGTGCGCATCGCGCTGGAAGATCTCGGCGGCGGGGATCGCGGTGTGGCCCTCCGGCATGGTCTCGTCCGGCATCGCCGCCTGTTCCATGTACACGTCGGCGAGGTCGGGGAGCCGGGCGGTACCGTCCGCGTCGGAGCGGGCGGGGAGCAGCGCCGCGCGGACGGCGGTCTCCAGGTAGTCGCGGAGCCGCGGCCCGGCATACCGCCACCCGCCGGCGGTGATCTGGTCGTCGGTCAGCGTGGCCAGCCACGCGGCGCCGCCGGGCCCGGGCGTCCGGTCCTGGGCGGCGGCCGCCTCCTCCGGGAGATGGCGGAGGATGTCCGCCGCCCCCGCCATGTGGGCGCTGCCGCGGTCGTTCGACATGCACATCAGCCCGCAGACCGCACCGGTACGCAGGTTGAGGACGGGGCTGCCGCTGTAGCCGCCCGAGACCGGGGTCCCGACGACGCGCTCCGGCTCCCAGTCCTCTTGATCGCCTTCGAGCCGCGATGCCCCGGCGTAATGAAGCGTGGCGGACTGCCCGCCCCGGAACCGGCCCGCCGGATGGCCGTAGGTGAGAAGGGGATCGCCCGTTTCGACCGCCGGAGCGAGCATCGCGTGCGCATTGTCAAGGGCCTTGGCGGACCAGAGAAAGGCCAGGTCCGGCCCGCCCGCGTCTTTGCCGATGTACCACGCCGGGACGGGGACCAGTTCGATCTTCTCCGCATTCCCGGGAACGGTGCCGAAGACGACTTCGGGCAGTTCGGCGAGCGTTTTCGCCACCACGTGCGCGCAGGTCGCCACGACGTGCGGCGCCACGAGGAAACCGGTGCCCAGCACCGGCTGTCCGGTGCTCGGCACCTCGAGTGAGACGACGGCTGAGCGCAGCAGGCGCTCGGTCGCCGCACTTCCCGTCATCTGTCTCAATCTACCGAAGCGGGCCGCGAACCCGAGCCCGGAAAAGCACGGAGAAAGGCGAAGGCGAACGCGGTCCGAAGCGGGCCTTCGGCGGCTCTACGCGCCGCTCGGAGGCCATGGCGGGACGTCCTCAAGATCGCCGAACGCCTCTGCGTACCAGGTGCGGGCGATCGGGTGGCGCCGCCAAGCCATCGTCATCACGTGACTCTGGAAGCAGCGCGCGAGTTGGACGCGGGTCTCGGCCGAGAGGCGGTAGCGGTCGGCGGCGACCTGCCGGAGCAGCCTCAGGAAGAGCGCGTCGCGGCCGAGTGTGTCGCCCACCGACCGACTGGCGAAGATCACTTCCGGCAGCGACAGGTAGAGGTCGTCGAGCGGGAGTCCGATGGGGTCGCTCGACGCGCACCAGAGTTCGAGGAACGCGTTGGTCGTCGACCGGACCTGCCCGTCCGCGCTGCCGAACGCCCTGGTCGCCCCCTGGCCGACGGCGTCCAGGTGCTCCACGACCGGGGTGAGCGCATGCCAGACGACATCGGTGTTCGCATCGCAGACGAAGTAGGAGTCCCGATGCAGATCTTCGATGTACTCCTGGCTCCAGCCGACCTCTCTGTAGTTGCGGAGGTCGTCGTACGTCCAGAGCGGGTCGATGCGCTCGGGGAGCCAGCGGTCCGTGACGCTGATCGACAGGTCTCTGGCGTCGTCCGTCCGGATGCGTTCGACCCGCAACGCGCGGGTCAGGCCCGGCCACCCGTCGCCGGTGAACTGCGACCGCCAGAGCAGGGCGTGCCTGCGCCACTCGGCGACCGGCTCGCGGGCGGCGGGGAACAGCTCCCGGGCGGAGACCGGCGACCACAGCAGCGCCGCCAGCAGGACGAGGTTGGCGGAGTACGCCGCGCAGCGGTGCGGGAGCCCGACCCGCTCCGGCCCGAAACCGTCCCGGTCCCAGCCGTCCCGGGTGTCCACCCGCTGCAGGAGGTCGATGACCACCCGGCACATCCGCTCCTTCTCCGCCGTGCCGAGGTCGGCCGCGAGATCGCCGAGGAACAGCCGGACGATGTTGTCGCGTCCGGTCAGCGGCGTGAACGACAGCAGCGCCGCCAGGAATCCGTCGTCGGTGGTCCGGCGGCTCCGCACCGCGCTCGCCGCCGCGAGCTCGTCCAGCTCGCGGACGACCAGCCGGGCGATCAGGAACTCCCCGAACGTCGCGTGCAGGAACTCCAGGGTGGTCAGGCGGCGCACCCCGACGGTCGCCTCCGACCGGTGGACGAAGAAGAACCTGCCGGCGACGATCTGGGCCGAGGTCAGTGGCTGCTGGAATCCCGCCTCCGCGGACGGGCCGGCGTCCTCCAGGCTCAGCGCCGCGAGATCGGCCGACAGTTCGTCCTCGGTGACCCATTGGCGCCCGCGGACGAACATCGAGAACGCGGTGACGGACAGGCGGAGAAGCTCCGCCTCGACGGCCGCGTCGAGCCGGTCGCCCGCGAGCGCGGGCTGCTCCTTGCGGACCTCCCGCTGCGCGAACCTGCGGAAGACGCGTTCGTAGAGGTCGCTCTCCCGCAGGCCCACCCCCGTCCCCGACACCCCGTTGTCCTCGGCGTCGTAGAGGGCGAGCAGGAGCAGGAGCAGCGGCTGCCTGGCCAGGTCGCTCTGGGCGAGCGCCGCGTGCGGGCTGAGCGGGCGCAGCCCCCGCGCGGCCAGCCGGTCGGCGTTGTGGTCGCTCCAGACCGCCAGCCACGCGGCCACCTGTGCGTCGTCGAAGCTTTCGAGCTTCACCACGGCCAGCTTGGAGAAGGGGATGCGGGCGCGGTCGGCGACCGCGGTGCGGCTGGTCACGATCACCGCCACCGGACGTCCCTGGTCGGCCTCCCGCTCCTGGAACCGCGCGACCTGCTCCAGGTAGTCGCTCTGGCCGATGCCCGTGGCCTGCAGGAGTTCGTCGAACCCGTCGAAGAGGACGACCGGGAGCGCCCCACCGGCGGACCGCGCGAGATCCGGCCAGCTCAGGCGCTCACCGGTCGCCGCCCGCACCGCCGCCTCGATCTGCGACTGGACGTCGGTGTCGGCCGGCACCTCCCGCAGCGGAACCCGCACGGTGAGGAAGTCCGCGGCGGGCAGGCGGGCCGCCATCACCTTGGTGAGCAGGGACTTGCCCGAGCCCGGCTGCCCGAGGACGAGCAGCGGCCGCTCGGCGGCCTGCGGCGAGGTCAGGAACCCGGCGAGGAACCCCTGGAAATCGGTGCGGACGGGCACCTCCGTCCACCACGACTCCTGGTCGAGCGGCGCCCCGGCCACCACCCCGCCGTACCGGAAGCGGGGGTTCAGGTACGCCGCGCCGAGCACGGGAACGACGACACCGTCGGCGGGATCGCTCGGCACGATCGGACGGTCCAGGACCCGCTGGTGCCCGCGCGCGAGGGCGAGGCGCCGGTCGTCGGGCGCTCTCCCGGAGGCGATGCCGTCAAGGAGGCGTCCGAGACCGGCGAGACCGGTCCGAAGGTCTTCGAGTTGCACGCGGGTCGCGTCATGCTGCAGCCGGTTCGTCCAGAAGGCGACCTCCGGAAAGTCGGCGGCCAGCCGCCGCAGCAGTTCCTCATAACGGCGGATAGCCCGCGCGGGCACCTGCTCCCGCAGTACCAGCCGGAGGCCGTCGCGGCCCGGCTCGTCCAATCCGTCCCAGACCGCCAGTACTTCCAAGTAGTCGATCAGGGCGTCTGCGAAACCCGCATAGACGTCCTCGAGCATTCGGACGTTATATTCCGGCTGAGGCCCGGTGGCGAGGATCCCGACAAGGTTCCGCAAACGCGCCGACGACTCACTCTGCCCGGTGACGCTCGCTATCTGGGAAGCCCGGTCGAGCTTCAACTCGTCCATCTCGAAAGGCAGCCGCACCTCGTGCAGCGCCTCGAAGAACGCCGTCATGACGATCACCGAGTGCGCCGCCTGCAGCCGTTCGGTGCGCTCGAAGCGTCCGAGCCCGCCGAGACGTCCGGAAAGGCCGCTGACGAGCTGCCCGCTGAGCCGGGCCAGTTCCCCTTTGGCGTCGAAGAGACTGAGCGCGAGTTCGCTGCCGCCACCGGTCGCCGCCAGCAGCAGCCCGCCGGTGAGCCGATCGAGCGCCGCCACGACCGGGCTGCCGTTACCGCCACCGCACCGCATCCGCGTAAGTCAACTACTCGGCCCTGCAGGGACCGGGCTTGCTCGTTCGGTCCTGGGGGCTTTGTTTGCGCTCCCGACTGCCCGTTACGGTGGGGCGGTCACGGGTCGCATCCACCAGCCCTCGCACTAGGTGGGGGCGGTTTTGGCATGTTGACGAATACCCACGCCGAGCGTGCGCGGTCGCGCACGTTGACCCCGGCGACGACGTCGGCGGGCCCAGCGAGACCGCACCGGCGACATTCAAAGTGGTCCCGCGTGGGACGGTTGTTCCTGGCGGTGTGTCCGCAGCGCGGGCAGCGCTGCGAGGTGTAGGCCGCATCCACCTCGATCAACGGCACACCGGCGCGGCGGGCCTTGTAGGCGATGAACTGCCCGAGTTGGTGGAAGGGCCAGGACGACAGGCGTGCCCGCTGGTCGCGTGGAACCGTGACCCGTCCGCGGATCCCACTCAAGTCCTCGAGTGCGATGCCGCGTCCGGTGCGTGCCGCGACGGCGACGACCTGCTTGGAAATCGTGTGGTTGACATGCCGGGCGTGCCGCGCCTCGCGGCGGGCCCGCTTCTTCAGCAGCCGGGCCGCCGATCGGGTGCGGGTGGCTTGGAGTTCGGCGCGTTTGCGGGCCTGCCACCGCCGGTACCGGCCCAGCCGACGCCCTTGGTGGTTGTCGCCGTCGGAGGTGGTGGCCAGGTTGACGATGCCGCGGTCCACCCCCACCCAGTCGGCCGGCTCGAACACCGGCGGTTCGGGAACCTCGCAAGTGGCCAGCAGAAACCACATCCCGTCCCGGTACACCAGATCCGATTCGCCCCTCCGGTGATCAGCCAGCATCGTGGCCTGCTCGGGAGAGCAGGCGAACCGCAGGTTCCTGCACCGCCCCGCCGTGGTCCAGATGCTGACCGTGCCCGCGTCCAACTGCCACGACAGGCACCGGTCGTCGAAGGTGTGCGCGGCGTCCGGCCGGAACGCGATCGGTTTGGACTCGGCCTTGCGGCGTCTTCGAGATGCCGGGCCGCCGAGACGGCCGTTGCGGATGGTGCCGCGCAGGGCGGTGTAAGCGTCTACGACCCGCTTGATCACGTGCTGGGCGGCCTGAGCGCCCAGCCCGGCCGCTTTGAGATCGCCGTAACACAGCCTCCGCAAGGGCAGTTCACGGCAGCGCAGCCCGAACTCTGCGAAGGCCACGGCCGAGACCTGGTCGGCGGCGGTGTTGACCCGATGCAGAGTGTCGGCCAGTGCCGCCGCCTGCTCGGGCGTCGGCAGCAGCTTGACCTGCACCACCAATTTCACAATCCGTGACTGTATCATTACAGAATCTAGGTTGTCTTGAGGGCGGAACCCGCCGGCGCCGGGGCGCCGCGTACGAGGGAAGCGATTCCTCCCGGCCCTGAAGGACCGTGGTTCCTCGCTAGAAGCTTGCTGAACTGCGACCGCATCCACGCTCCACTCGCCCCGGGGTTCCTCACCCTACGGGCCGGCCCGGACGCCGGTCAGGCCGTCACGGCAAGCACGAGGGAGGCGATGGCCAGCGCGAGGTAGGCACCGGGAAAGGCGATGTTGTAGAAGACCCGGGCCCGTACATGCGCGGCGACCGCGATGACGAAAAAGGCCACGAGCCCGGCCGCCGCGGCGATGCCGATGACATCGAGTCCGAGCAGCCCCAGGACGAGCCCTGCCGCACCGGCCCCCTTCAGCGCGGCCAGCAGCGGCAACGACGCACGCGGCACACCCACCTCGGCCGAGTTGGCGAGGACGAACTCCGCCTTGGCCAGATCGGCGACGACGATCGCGGCATTGATCGCGACCGTAACGCTGGTGACGACGACGTAAGCGATGAACACTGTCACCCCTCGATATGCAGCAACGCCAGCCGCCGAGGATCGGCGATGACGTCGTAATGGACGATGAGACCGTCGACAATGTGGAAGACCAGAACGGCGAGCGGCCCCGCCCCCACCGCGATAGCCGGCCGCCCATCAACAAGGACCAGTCGGGCCCGCCGAGCGGCGGCACGCATAGCACCGGTCTCCTCGATCACGGCCCTTCTCCCGTGGACGCGCTGCGAGCCCCCCGGGCGGAGAATCTGCGGGTCGGCCGTCCTCGTCACATCCGGATGCAGGACCTCCACAAGGCCATCGATATCGCCCTGCTGAGCGGCCTTCATGAAAGCGCGCACAACTCGATGGGCCTCGCTGGACTCGACGTCCGGCCATGCGGAATGCCGAACTCGTCCCCGGGCCCGGCTGGCCAGTTTCTTGGCCGACCCCGCGGTCGTGCCCAGAATGCGGCCGATCTCCTCGAAGGGCGAACCGAACACGTCGTGCAGGATGAGCGCGACCCGTTGCGGAGGCGTCAACTCCTCGACCACCACCGTGAAGGCCGCGGTCAGCTCGGCCGCGAGCAGCGCGACCTCCGCAGGGTCCTCCCCACCGGCGGCCTCCGGAAGATCCTCGGGCTGCCGGGGGTATTCACGGGACCGCCGCAGCAGATCCAGGCACAATCGCGTCACCACGGTCGTCAGCCACGCCTGCGTATTGCGGATCTCCTCGACGTCGGCACGGACATACCTGGTCCACGCCTCCTGCACAACATCCTGCGCGTCGGCGTCCGACCCGAGAATGCGAAACGCCACCGCCACCAGACGCAACCGCTCCCGCCCAAAAACCGCACCCCGCTCACCCTCATCCGCCGCCACGCCGCCTCCCCCTTCCGGTAGTCCACCCCCCAGACGCACCAAACCCGCAAAAGGTGACCCACGAGCAGCAACACACGCCGCCCACCACACCCCCCGTCCGCGGCGTTACGGAGCGGGCCACTAGCAGCTACTGATGCACTCCCATGCCGACCATGCCGACGCGAGCAGCAGAAGAAGGACCTCCTCGACCGCCTCTAGGAGCCCCTGCCGGGTACGGCCGGCGCTCGCGCGTGATCTAAGCGAGTTCGAGGCCGCCGTCGATGGTGAGGGTCTGGCCGGTGAGCCACGTCGCGGTCGGGTCGGCCAAGCGCAGGATCCACGCTGCGACCTCGGCGGGTTCGCCCCGGCGGCCCAGCGGGATGCGGGCGGTCTCCTCGGCCTTGATCTGGGCGATGGCCTGCTCGTCGAGTCCGGCCGCGGCCAGTGCCCCGCTCTCGGTGGGGCCGGGGGCGAGGGCGTTGACGCGTACCCGGTCGGCGGCCAGTTCGACCGCCCAGCAGCGGGTGAGGTGTTCCAGGGCCGCCTTGGACGCGGCATAGTGCGCGGCGCCCGGCAGGGGCCGGTGGCCGTAGGTGCTGGAGATGTTGACGATCGAGCCGGTGCTGCGGCGCAGGTGCGGCAGGGCGGCCTGGGCGAGCAGGCTGGGCGCGGTGACGTTGAGGTCGAACAGTTCCCGGACGCCGGCGTGGGTGGTGTCGGCCAACGCCATCACCTTGGTGGCGCCGGCATTGTTGACCAGGACGTCCACCTGGCCCCACCGTCCGACCGCGGCGTCGATCACCTGCCGAGCCGTCTCGGGCGCGCGCAGGTCCGCCGCGTGGACGGCGACCTCCTCGTGCCCGGCGGCGGTCTCCTCCAGCGCTTCAGGGCGCCGCCCGACACCGAGCACCCGGGCTCCGGCGCCGGCGAAGGCGCGTGCGGCGGCGCGGCCGATACCCGATCCCGCACCCGTGACGACGATCACCCTTCCGGTGAAGTCGCCATGCGGCCGACCCGTCATGCACCCTCCTTTGTTCGATGTTCGTAGAACGTCGAACAAGCTACCATCGTGCCCATGAAGCAGGCACGGCATCCCGAACCGGACGAGATCACTCTCGTCGCGGTGCTGGGGGCGCTCAGCGACCCGATCCGGGTCGGCCTGGTACGGGTGCTGTCCGATGGCCGCGAGCGGGGATGGGGCGAGTTGCGCGCTCCGGTCGCCAAATCGACGCTGAGCCACCACCTCCGGGTGCTGCGCGACGCCGGCCTCACCCGCACCCGCCAAGAGGGCACCCGCTGCTTTGTCGAACTGCGCCGCGGCGACCTGGACGTCCGCTTCCCCGGCCTCCTCGCCGCCGTCCTCGACGCGGCCCACAACGACGACGTCGGCGCCCACGTCCACACGGACGGCTGAAACGCCCCTGAGAGACCACACCGCCGATTCGAGGATGCTGCCGCAACTGATGGAGCAGCGCCCACACCGAGCGGCCAGTGAGCACGGTGATGCTGAATTTGCGGGTTCAGCTCCGTGACCGACTCTGGCCGGGGCAAGGTAAGCGAAGTAGGGGAGGCGCGACCATTACTGCATGAGGAGACGGGTGCTGACGTGGAGCGGGGGAAACGTCGCTGCCGCAGCTTCGGTGGGGCTGGCGTGGCATTTCGCGGCGGTGGGCCTGGACAAGGCTGACAAGCTGGCCAGTGTCACCGGGATTATCGTCGGGTTGGCGGGCTTGGGCGTCGCGATCTATGGCGCCTCGTCCAGCAGAGCGACCGATGAGGTCGCGCGGTCGGGCCAGCGTGTCGAGGGAACGACGGTCGGCGGCAGTGTCACCCAGATCCGCGGCGTAGGTGGGAGCGTGCGTATCGGCAACGCGCCCGCATCGCCACATCCGACACGTGCTCCCGGCGGTGTCGCACCGGCATCGGGCCCTGGCGGGCAATCGGTGGTCGAGTCCCAGGTATCCGGCGATGTGACCCAAGTAGAAGGAGTCGGTGGTGACGTTGACGCGGACCGATGAGGGCGCTCCAGGGAGCCTGACCCGGGCGGGTGCGCGTTGACCGACCCGCCGAGTCCCCCGGAAGACGAGCCGACACCGGTTCAGGGCGTCTATCGCAGCGATGTGGCGGACAGCGTCTTCCAGGTCAAGGACGTCGGCGGAGACGTGAACATCAACACGCGGTCAACCGGGCACAACCATTCGCCGCCTGGACGGCTGACCTTCCTCGCCAATCCGAACTTTCTGGGCGCAGTGGCCTTCGCCGCCCTTGTAGCCATTGTCATCCCCGGTGCATTCTATGTGCGGGAAAAGCTGGCCGACGATCCTAGCCAGCCCGAGCTCGGCATCTCCGCTCCGTCGAAGACGAACGTCCCGGCGCCGAAAATCGAGATCGTCGACATGCTGGTCGACACACCGAAGGTAGGCGGAGAACCCGTCTCCCTGGACATAAAGTTACTCAATTCGGGCAGTCGGCGAAGCGTGATCAAGCGGGCACTGGTCAGTATCCGAAAATTCTCGCTCATCGAAGTGTGCTTCAGCCAGGGCGGCGGACTCGACGTATCCGCAACATACGGCCTCACCATGCCCGTCCACCCAACGCCGGGACAAGAGATGGAAGTCCCGCTCAGTCAAGAGATAGGGCCGGACGAAGCCGACAGATTCAAACTCGACCTGAGGCTGCCGAAAGCCGCCATGCAGGTAGGCCGCAACCTGGACGGAGGTAGGCTGTTCGTTTATCACATCGGAGTGGATCTGGTTCGAGACAGGGAGAGCAAGAAGGTCAACGCAGGCGAGGCGGTCATAGCACTGCCCGGCCCAATCTCAGCATATCGGCAAGAATTTTTCCTCACTAAAGAATTCACCCGGCACCCGAACCGATACGATTCCTACCACCCCACCCCCCAAGAGATGTCGAAGATCAGACAATGTCTGGCGTCGAACAACGCCATCCTGCATTACTTCATGGCCGTCAACGGAGCCAAGCCCACCTGGTTTTCGGAAATCCAGTCCTATCTCATCGACCAGTGAGCACCATTAGCCAAAGCACAAAACGGCACCGGGGAGGGAACGATGCTGTTCAGGCGTGAGGTTCTTGAGGGGATCGCGGGCGGGCGGGTCGACCGGGTGTTCCGGGTGTGGGCCGAGCCCCGGGTCCGCGCGGGGAGTACCCAGCGCACCTGGGTGGGGGTCATCGTCATCGACTCGGTCACGGTCGTCACGCCCGAGGAGATCACCGAGGAGGACGCTCTCCGTTCGGGTTTCACCAGCCGCGCGGCGCTGCTCACGGCCCTGTCCAAGAGCCGCAAGGAGGGCGCGTACCACCGGGTCATGCTCCACCTAAGCGGCCCCGATCCACGATCGGAACTGGCCGCGAACGACGACCTCACCGATCAGGAACTGGCCGATCTCAAAACCGCCCTGGACGCCGTCGACGCCCGCAGCCGCCGCGCCCCCTGGACCCGCGAGGTCCTTCGCCTCATCGAAGAACACCCCGGCCTGCGCGCCCTGGACCTGGCCGAACACTTGGGCCGCGACAAACTCCCTTTCAAGGCCGACGTCCGCCGCCTCAAAGCCCTCGGCCTCACCGAAAGCATGGAGACCGGCTACCGCCTCTCCCCCCGCGGCAAGGCCCTCATGGCTTACCTACGCTCTTTGAGCGAATGATCCGTTCCGGACGCGGCTATTAGCGCTTTGGCGCACTTCGATGACAAGGTCTCCGGCTTGGCCTGGACACGACGCCGCGCCGGAAGCGGCCAGGTACCGCGAACGGGGCTATCGGACGGATGGCGGCAGTTAGAGTTCCGTCCGTCTTGTACGTGTTGACGGTCGGGGGTGCTGTGGTCGAGGTTCCGGATGCCGTGCTCGACGGGTTGGCCGGGCCGGTCGCCGCGGCGATTCCGCTGGTCGTCGCCCGTACTCCGCAGGGGCCGGCGGCCGAGTTCGGCCGGTTGCGGGCGACCGCCGATGGCCTGTGGCCGATCCGGGGGGCGGCCATCGGGCATGGGGCTGTGGGTCAGTTCCAGTCCGGAGGTCGGCCCGGAATGGGCGATTCACCCGTCCGGGACGCGCTCGGCTCGTTGCCACCGTTGCTGGTCGAACGCGTGCTCGGCGCGCTGGAACTGACCGTGCCGGAGCTGGACCTGGTCGGCATCCCGGATCTGACCGGCCTTCTCGGGGAGCCGTTCACCGGCAACTTCGCTGTGATGACCATGGGCGGGACGAGCGAGGCGGTCAACGGGGCGGCCATGCTGGACCAGGTCCGGCCGGGCGCGGTGCCGCTGGTCGCCACTCTGGCCCGTCGGCTGACCACCCACCCCCGCGTGGCCGTCCTGCTGGAGGTCGATCCGGGGATCGCCGACGAGCAGCGGATAGCCGCGGCGCATGGGACGGCACGGCTTGCGCTGGCAGTGTCCACTGCCGCCGCCGTCCTGCGCCGGGTGGGCGTCCAGCCCTGGGCCTTCGAACCTCCGGCGGTGCTCGGCGTCGCGATGGGCACCGCGGCACTGCTGCTGCGCGAAGCGTCGATGCCGCCAGGCTACGCCGCCGCAGTGCTCGCCAAGGCGCGGGCGGACTACTCGCTGCCCTCGATGTCGTCCGGGTCGGCGCCGGTGTCGGGGCACCGGTTCGCGCTGCTGGAGGACGGTGCCGTCCCGGACGCCGACTTCGGCGGCAACGGCCTGGTCGCGGTCGTTGCGGGCGGCGCGGTGATCCGCACCGGTACCGAGACCGGAAACGTCCGGATCCTGTTGAGCGTCCTGAAGGGGCCGCCGCAGGACGTCGCGACCGACTGGGACGAGATCGTCGAGGTCAGCTGGCGGGCGTCCGCCGGCGCCGCCTCGGTGGTCGGAGCCCAGGCGGTCGAGTGGCAACTGCGCAGGGCCACCCCGCCCTGGCCGGGCGACTACCGGCTGCGGGTCCACGCCCGCAGCCGGGACGACGCCGACGGGACCGAGAGCTACCAACTGATGGTGTGGGAGGCGCCCGCCGCACCCGAGACCGTCTACGCCCGTACCGACCGGCTCGGCCACCGGCTGCGCGGCGAGCCGGAACCGGTGCGTCCCGAACTGCCCGAAACCAAGTACCGGTGGCTGGAGCGCAGCTCCCTGTCCGTGGCCGCGACGGTCACGGTGGTGACCGGTGCGGACATCGCGGACGTCCTGCGCGCCTTCAACGCCGACCCGGCCCGCCCGGAGTCGCTGCGGGGCATCAACGAAGACCTCATGCACCGGCGGTCGATTGATCCCTGGGTCGCGGTGCTGGACATCGGCGGCGCCGTACTCGCCGTGGAGTACGACGGCTGGCAGGGCTCGACCGAGCCCGTCCTGACCCGGGCATCCGCCGGTGGACGGGCCGCGAGCATGTACTGGAACGTCAATGCGCTGACCCGTCTGTCGTTCGCCGAGCACGGCGAAGTCCTGCTGTCGGAGGAACCTCTCGGCGGCCTGGACGCGCCACCGCAACTCGCCGCGACACTCGCCGACCTCGACTTCGCCGACTTCCACCGCGGCACGGACATGATGGGCCTGGTGGCGGTGCAGCGGTTCACCGGCCACGGCATCACCGCCGACGACCTGGCCCGCATCGAAGCCACCGACATAGCCTTCCGGATCGTGCCGGACCTGCCCCCGCTGTACGCGAGCCGTCCGAGACCCGGCAACCCGCTCGGCCCCGCCGCCGAAGCACTGACCGGGCTACCCGAACCGGCCCTGCGGGACCTGGCCTGGTGGGCCGCCGCTCAAGCAACCCACTACGCGGGGCTCGACGAAGACCCCGACATCACCGCCAGCATCGCCGCCCGCACCCTGACCCCCGAGGCACACCTGCGCGCCCGCCGTTCCCAACTCCACGACGGCGAACACCGCTGGGCATGGCTGGCCCTGCACCACGCGACCAACCCCGACGCGCTCGCCGCAGCCACCGACACCATCGAAGCGGCCCGCTACACCGCCGGCCCCCACGCAGCCACCCTGATCACCAACACCCAGGCCCAAATCACCAACCCCACCACGCCCTAACCACCACCGCCGAGCCACGTACCGTTCTCACCGCGGCCTTGGCGGGAGGGGACGGCTGCCCCTGCGGGTTCGGCGAGTTGGACCTGGTGGCCGACAGGGGCCCTGGCCGCGGAGCGTGACCAGTCCGATCGGGTCCACCGTGCGTCAGTTCTGAGCCCCGTCCACGGCCGCGTAGTGGAGGCGCAGCTTGTGTGCGGCGAACACCGGGCGCCGGACCCCGGTCATTACCGCGTCGGGTGTGTCGAGCGGTGCCGTCCGGGTGGGCTCTGCGGACGGAGATCACGGCCTCTCCCGCTACCCGCGGTCTCGCCGGTCTGCGGCCGGAAGGCCGGGTGGCGAGGCCGCGGGTCAGTGGATCAGCGGGTCAGCGGGTCAGGCTGCGTAGCCCTTTGGTGGGATCAGGGTCGCGAGTTGGTTGAACGAGAGCCAGTAGATCTGGTAGCCACTGAACGAGGCGGGGTCGGCGATGAGGACGGTGCGCTGCACGTCGTCGTAGCCGATCACGGTGAAGTAGTGGTAGATCGTCTGGTTGGACGGGTAGCCGGGCGGCTGGTTGCCGGGCGGGGCCACGATGTTCGCGACGATCGGATAGTTGTTGTCGATGTCGAGCACGACGTCCCGCCACAGCAGGTCGCGCTGCGCCTGTGTGGGCGGGTCGTTGGGCATCTCCTTGGTTTCGTACCAGCCCGTGCCGAGGCGGGCGTTGAGCACCCATGTCACCTGGCTGATGTGGTCCGTGCCGTTCTGCGTGGTGCCGAGTTCGGCGGCCAGCGTCGCCTGGCTCGGCGGCGCGACACGTGCGGAGAGGGCGATGCGGGTGGCCGCGGGCCCGCACCAGTAGCCGGTCTCCTGGACCTGGTAGTCGATCTCCAGCGTGTGGACGGCGGTGGTCCGCGCGGGCTCGACGTGCAGCCGGGTTCCCGGCCTGTTCTGGCCGGCGACCAGGGCCGTTCCGGCGGAGGTCGCATGGCCGGCCACGACCACCAGGGCGGGGGGCGGGGGCTCCTGCGCGGTGGCCGGCCCGGCCAGGCCGGTGAGGACGGCGGCGGTCGCGATGGCGGTACCTAGGGCGGGTGGGACGAGTCTCCTGCGCATCAGGGCTCCTGGGGCGATCGTCGTGAGGGCGTCACGAGGAGGGGCGGGGGGAACAGGGGCCGGGGACGTCCGGGAACGGCTGGTCACGCCTTGCGGAGCCGGCCGATGATGCCGTCGAGGTCGCGGCGGAACATGCCCTCGCGGAGGACGTGACCGCCGGGCTCCTCGTGCCATTCGTGCGGGATGCCGGCCTCGCCGAGGCGGGCGCGGAACTCCCGCTGGCCGGCGAGCACCTGGGTCTCGTTGACGTAGTCGGCCCAGTTCACCGGGTCGGGGCTGGTCCCGGCGACCAGGAAGATCCGCTTGTTGTGGTAGCTGGGGATGCGCTCCACGGGGTTGTCGGCGGTGACCCTGGCCTCGTCCCACAGCGGCGCCCCGTACACGGTGCCGCCCGCGAGGTCGGCGACCGCGGAGCTGACGTTCGCCCAGTGCACGACGAGGCCCGCGTCCCGGCGCAGGCTCGCGGGTCCGGAGTGGGCGCTGACGGACGCGAAGTGGCCGTAGTACTTCGCCGCGTACTTCAGCGCGCCGAAGCCGCCCATGGAGAAGCCGGAGACCGCGCGTCCGTTGTACTCGGCGTAGGTGCGGAAGTTCGCGTCGATCCAGGGCAGGAGCTGGGCGATGTGGAACGTCTCCCAGTTGCGGGGACCGACGTTGGAGGAGACGGGATTGCTGTACCAGCCGGCGTGCCCTCCGTCGGGCATGACGATGATGACGGGCTTGCCGACGGTGATGGGGCGGATGCCCCATCGGTCGAAGGCGATGAAGTCCTGGTCGAGGCCGCCGCCATGGAACAGGTACAGGACGGGGTAGCGCCGCCCGCTCGAATAGTCACTGGGGAGGAGGACGTTGACCCCTGGGTTCCACCCGATCGCGTCAGTGGCGAAACGGTAGTACTTCATGCGGGGGTCGCTCTCGTTGCGTTCGACGATCCGCAGGCCGAACCCGTCACCGGCCGCGTGGGCCGCGGTGGCGGATCCGATGACTCCCGCACCGCCGAGCGCGGCCGCGGCGGTCACGCCGCCCGCGGTCTTCAGCACCTGCCGGCGGGACATGTTCGATTGGCTCACCCGAACCTCCTGGTGGGGATTTCCTTGCTCCGGTCGGAAGAAGATCGGTATGGCGGAACTCCGGAAGTCGCGCCCCGGAGGCGACCGCGAAGAATCCAGGGATGTGGCCGCCGAGGTCGGTCGGACGGCTCATGCACGCCCCCGAGAATGGCCGTCCGGCCCGAGAATGAGAGGCGGACCGGACGATGGCGGCGGCCCGCGGGCACGCACCGCCCGGCGTGCGGGCACGCGCCGCCAGATGCGCGGAGCCTCGGTCGGGAGCCCCGGTCGGGAGCGGCGGACCTCGGCAGCGGCGGTGCCCCGGGCAGCGGAGACGGCGACCCGGCAGGACGCGCGCGGATCCGCCGCCTCGGGGCTCTTTCACTGGCGGTTCCGTATCGGCACTCGGGAGACGAATCAGCACGCAGCGGATGGTAAGTGCCCGGCAAACGGAAGGCGGCGGAGGTATTCGGGCCCAGTCGAAATCCCCTCGTGACCGCCGCTCTTTAATCTTGGGCGATGGGCGGCGTCCTGCGCATTCACTTCACCGACCGCGATTTTCGGCACGTGCAGCTCGCGAGATCCGCCGATCCGATATGGGAGGCGTTCCTCGGGCTCCACGTCCTCACCACGTCCCTGGCCCGGCTGCCCCGGCGGCTGCACCCGTGGCGGCGCCGGGCGGTGGAACGGCTGCGGGACGACGACCTGCGCGCGGCGTCCCGGCTGCTCCGGGACCTGGCGCCCGCCGACGCCGCGTATTTTCCCGACTTTCTGACCCCCACCGAGTCGGAGGAGGGGATGGCGTCCGCGCTGCGGACGCTGCGCGCCACGCCCGGTGCCCGCCTGGCCCGCGAACTGCGCGAGGCGGCCCGCTACCGGACGCTCCCCGGCTGGACCCGGCGGCTCGCCTCGGGCGACCGCGCCCTGCTCGACCAGGTCGCGGACGCCGTCCTGCACTTCCACACCCGGCTGATCGCACCGGACTGGAGCGAGGTCGAGGCCACCGTCGCCACCGATTGGGAACGGCGAATGGAGACGCTGGAGGGCGGAACGGTGGCGATGCTGGAGACGCTGACACCGTTCGTGTGGCGAGACCCCGTCCTCACGGCGCCGTACCCGGTGAACGCCGAACTGCGCCTGAACGGACGCGGCGTCCGGCTGATCCCGTCCTTCTTCTGCCACACCACGCCGATCGCCATCGCCGACCCCAGCCTGCCGCCGGTCGTGGTCTATCCGATCCGCGGCGAGCCGCGGGAGTCCGGCACCGCCACCCGCCACGCGGACGCCCTCGCCGCCCTGTTGGGCAGCGGCCGGGCCCGCGTGCTCAGCGCCCTGACCGTCAGGTTCACGACGGGGGCCGTCGCCGTCCGGCTGGGCATGCCCGCGTCCACCGTGAGCGGTCACCTGAAGGTGCTGCGGGACGCCGGCCTGGTCCACAGCGAACGGGACGGCACCCACGTCAGGCACCGCCTGACCAGCCGAGGCCGGCACCTCCTGATGCCTCCCTGACCACGTCGGCCGGCCAACCGACCTCTTCAGGTCTTACCAGAGAGGCACCGGGAAATTGAGTCTCGGGTCGAGATCACGGAGTTCGTGGTCGGTTCGGTATTCCAGGCCGCCGAGGCGCTCGACGGCTTGTCGGAGCCAGACCGGATCAGCGTCGATGTCGTCGAGCTCGCAGCCGATATACCCGATCCTCAGGAGAGAACGCGCGACCTTGTTCCAGTTGAAATTTGAAGAGACCACGGTTCCCTTAAGTGACAGGTCGGAATGCTGCCACGGCCGGATAATCAAGATTTTCTGTGCTGTTTCAACGCCCTTATCTCTTGTATCGTAGGCATAGTTGTGCAGCATGCCGACATAGGAGACATTCTGCCAAGGAATGTGACTCGGACGCGATCCGGGTCTCTCGATCGTTACGCCGACACTGTCGATGGTCAAGGACATGTACTTGGCATACGTAACCCAGACGAAAACAAACGCTATGGGCAGCATGACGACCGGGAAGATCAATCCTCCGTATTCACTTCGCGTCCAGCTCATATAGCCTAGCCAGATGGCGAACACGGTGATCACCAGACTGGCAAGTCTCTTTGCGATTCGGCCGGTCCGGTCTGGTTTGCCGCTGAAGCGCACTTCCGCTGGGCCGGGCGGGGGTGAAGGCGCCACTGGCGCACTTCTCCGAATTGGCCCGCGGGCAAGAACAAGGTTGCTGGCCGCGTTGACTGAGCGCGCCTGCGGGCGGGGCAGGCCCCCACTGCTCAACTCCCGGTCCACGTGCTGGTAGATCCCGTCCAGGGTGAGCGCCTCAGGGGTGTTCAGAGCATTCAGCAGGGCTCCGGTGAAAGCGGTGTAGGGCGCGCCGGGCGGGGCGTGAGAAGGTGCGGTCGCCGTGGTGGACGTGAGCGTGTACGTGCCATTCAGATCGAGTTGACCGGAGAGGAGATTCTGCGGAGCACTCATCGCGGCCACAGCTCGTCCCGAGAAGCAGCAGTCCAGTAGGAGGACCCTGGCCTTGGCCCGAGCCTGGGCCAGCTCTCGTTTCACCAGATTGAACGAAAGGGCGGTAAAGCCGACGTTTTCGGGTTCGGTGCCCGCGAGCGCCAGATGCAGGAGCCCGTCCTCGTCGAGTAGACCGTGGCCGGCGTAGTACACCAGCAGCAGGTCCTCGGCTTCACGTCGGGCGAGGGAGAGTTCCCTGCCGATCAAACCTTGGTCGATGGCGTCGCCGTTCCCACCCAGGACGCGGCAATGGCTCGGCAGAAGCAGGCCGCGTTCGCCCGACAAAGCCTCCTTCAGTGCGCCGAGATTGCGCCGCACGGCGGGAATCGCCGGCAGATCGGCGGACTGGTAGTCGGGTACGCCTATCAGCAGTACGCGGGAGGAGAGCCCCTCAGGAATCCAGGGGTCCGACATGTACTCAGTCTTCCGGTCGGGCCAGCAGCGTGTGCAACTCGGCGATCACCCGTTCGGGATCGGCCGCCCGCTTGACGTCAACCTCGAGGTGGCCTCCGTCCGGTGACTTCACTGTGACCTTGACGTCGACTCGACGCTGTACCAGCCAGGTCGTCACGGAACGAGCCAGTACGGCGCCCGCACCACCCGAACCGAGAGCCACCACCAGCACATCCAGGGCCGCACCCATATGGCCGGGGCTCGGCGCATCGCCGCGCAACTCCAGACGGCCGCGGAGCGCTTCCTCGTGGGCCAGCCAATCGCGTAGGCCGCGTAGGTGTTCTTGGGAGGCTTCCCCGGCGACTGTCAGCCTCAACTCGGAAGACCTCGGATTCGTCGCACCCATGGCACCCACCATGCCAGCTGAGGCGCCGACTCTTAAGCGGATCTCGGCAAGCAGGCAGAGGCCGGCACCACCGCTGCCGCCTGGTGAACGCCGCGACGGGCCGCCAATCCCCTCAAGCGCGCTCGCCGCAGCCACCGACAGACTCCACGCGGCCCGCTACGCCGCCGACCCCCACGCAGCCACCCTGATCGCCAACGCCCCAACCCCCACCACGCCCTGACGCCCGACCGCGCAAACGCAACCCGAAACCCCGCAGAAACCCGACAATCACCCCCGGTCCTCCGCCCCAACAGCCCCGCGGCTCTGTCGGATAGGCCCGTTAAAGTCCGGCTCATGAGTGCAGATCAGAGTGCGCTGGAGCGCCTAATCGCCCTCGTTCCCGAACCGCCTGACCGGTTGTTCGCGCTGGGCACCTGGGACGAGGTGTTCACCGACCTGGGCACCAGGTTGCCGACAGACTACGTGGCGCTCATCGACACCTATGGGTCCAGTGAATTCTCCAAGTGGTTGGGAGTGGCAGACCCCCGGCGGAACGGGCACGGGCTCTTCGCGGGCGCGATAGCGCGAAGGATGGGCGACCAGTACCGCATGTTCCGCTCGAATTGGCCTGAGGACAACCCCTTCGCGGCCTGGCCGGAGCCCGGCGGGTTTCTGGCATGGGGAAACACGATCGATGGCGACCATCTAGGCTGGCTCACCGAGGGTGAGCCCGACCAGTGGCCGGTGGCATTGTGGCCGCGTCACCATGACCACCGGGTGGTCGGCGGGACGGTCACCGAGTTCCTCCTTGGCTGGTTCTCGGGTGACCTGGTCGGCGGAGAACTGCCCGACCTGACTCCGCTCAGCGTTCACTCCTGGGTGTGCGAGTGCGGCAGTAAGTGCATGAGGCGAGTGACCCGATAGAGAGCCCCGGCCTGAACTCCCCAGTGAAGCGGATGGCAGAAACCGACCCCCGGCACACCCCGGAAGGCGAACTACTTGTCGTTCAACTCTCGACAGGAGGCTGGGCTCAGGAGATAGCCGTTCGAGCACCTCGATTACGGCGACGGTGCCACATTTCAGGTCAAGACCGAACCAAAAGACAGGCCTGGAAGTGCTGGGCGGTCAGTTCGCCTGGGCGTCGGCCGGACCGACGCTGCCTGTGCGCAGTGCTCGCCGGCCCCCTTATTCGGTGATCCCGGCGTAGGCGATGACCTTCGTGGGACGCAGCCGGACGACGACCTCGCCGGGCACCCCGTTGCGCTTGCCGAGTTCTTCGGCCTGGTCCGGGCCCGCGTACCGGGCGCCGGCCCGGGTGGCGACATCGACCAGTTCGTCCAGGTCCTCGCTCAAGGTCACTTCGCCGCGGGCCTCGACGTAGGCGAAGGGAGGGGCATCGTCGTCGACGCACAGCGCAGCGCGCGGATCACGTCGCAGGTTGCGCGTCTTCGCCGCTTCACCGTTGGTGGTGAACGCGAACGCCTCACCGTCGAAGACGTACCAAACGGGCGTGATGTGCGGCGTGCCGTCAAGTCCGACCGTGGAGAGCTTCCCCGTGCGGGCCCCACGCCTGACGAACTCGTGCCACTCCTGTGTCGACATGGTGTGCATCGGCCTCCCCTTCCTTCGGTGCACCCCGAGGCGGATACCCGCGGAGCGCTCAGTGGTCGCTCACCCAGCCCTGGTGCGGCGGCGGGCGGACACCGACGCGACCAGCTCATAGGAGTCCTCAACCAGGTCCTTGACCAGCGTGGCGGTGATCTCCCGTCCCGCGGCCAGGGAGATCCAGTGCCTCTTGTTCAGGTACCGGCCCACTGTGATCGATTCGTGCCGCTGCCGCAGCGACCGCGCGTACTCGGGGTCGGCCTTCACGGTGATGATCTGCTCGCGCGGGTCGTCGGTGACGATGAGGAAGACCTTCCCCGCCACCTTGTAGACGTCCAGCTTGTCGGTGAACGGCCGTCCGTGACTGACGCCCGGAAGCTCGCCGGCCGTGCTGCGAGCCAACTGCTGAAGCCGATTGCCGGTGATGGCCATGGCCGACTCACACGGTGCCGAACTGCGCCGGGTCGACCGGCCGACGCGACTTGGGCAGATTGGCGACCACCAACCGGTACAACTCGACCAACTCCTTCACCAGCTTCTTGTCGATCGCATCGCCCGGCCCGAGCGTGATCCAGTGCCGCTTGTTCATGTGGTGGCCCGCGACCTCAAGATCACCACCGGCCGGACGGGTACCTCGGTCACCAGCCTCCTCCGGGGCTGCAAGTACCGCGCGCAACGCCGGCACGCTCACTGCCCACCGTCACCCAACTACGGCACCGAACGCTTCACAGGCATTCATCCCCGCTCACCCCATACCCGCCTGTTGGTGCATCCGCGCGGGAAGCGGTCATGTGTGCGCAAAGGATCCGCTGGCCCTCAGACCGGGTGACACAGACACCCACACGACCGTACTGCCCTCGCTTCGGTGGGCCGTTCTCAAGGCGGCGATCACCGATGACCGGTCGTCCGGCGCTGACCGCGCGATCGCGGACGGGCTCCACGCGCTCGTCCAGACCGACCAGGAGCGGGACGGGACGAGACGGCGGGGTCGCCGGTACCCGCGGTCTCAAGGTGGACGCAGCGACAGCACCGGTCACTGTAGAGGCATCTCGGCGTGAGCGTCCTCTACTCTCCACGATGTGCGCGGTGATGAGTACACAAAGATGTGGGTCGAATCGAATGGCGGCCCGCTGGTCGCGGTCCCGCAGCAAGATCTGTCTCTGTGGCGTTCAGCTCCCGAGGATCCGGACGCCGATGACTCATCTGGCTGGGGGGACTACGGCCGTGCCTGCGAAGTCGGTGATTACCTTGGCATCCTGCCGCTCGCACACTCAGAGGCCTTGGTCTTTGGCGAGGTCCCGGATCCGACGACCTTCCTACAGGAGCGATCGGTATTTGTGCGCTGGGAAGGGGCCAACTCGGAGGCCGCACTGCTTGGCTCGGTCGATGCGGCCTTGTCCATGGCCAGTTGGCAAAGCGAAGTGCGTTGGAACGTCCCGGGACCGGTCGTACTCTTCGACTCGGCTTACCCTGGCGCCGATGTCTTTGCCCATCTTGCTGATGAGCACTTGGTCATCGACCTTGCACCAGGTTGTTACAGCGTTCGCCACGCCTCGGTCGAACCTGACGATGACACGATGATCGGGCTGGTTCAACTGGATCTTCTCAGCGGCAGGCCGACTGAGCCTCCCGGTCGAGAAGGTCCTTGACGGTTCATTACGAGTCTCAGCAAGCCAGAGCACTCCGCGCCGACCGGCCTGGGGTGCTCGTTCGCGCGAACGGCGCGCAAGGTGCGACAGAAAGTCAACCCAGGTTGACACTCATTACGCCGTCAACGTACGTTGACATCATGCAGATCCGATCACGGGTGTCATTGGTCTGCGGAGCAATCGCGGGCCCACTCTTCACCCTCGCCTACCTCGCCGAAGGCACCCTTCGCACGGGTTACGACCCGCTGCGCCATCCCGTCAGTTCACTTGCTCTCGGCGAGTACGGTTGGACGCAGACCGTCAACTTCTTTGTCGCCGCCGCGCTCACAATCGTGTTCTCCGCGGGCGTGCAGCACGTGTCCACGCGCTCGACCTGGAAACCGCTTCTGATCGGCCTTTGGGGAACCGCACTGCTCGGCGCGGGCATCTTCGTGACCGATCCGGTCGGGGGCTATCCGGCCGGGACCCCCGACCGGATACCAAGCGCCACCACGCATGGCGCTCTTCACGATTACGTCTCACTGGCCGGATTCGCCATGCTCACCGCGGCATGCTTCGCATTCGCCCGCCAGGGTTCAGCCCGATGGAAGCTCTACTGCATTCTCAGCGGCGTTGGCTTCGCCGTCACCATGCTCGTCTCCAGCGCTGCCTTCGGCCAGACGGGGAAACTGGGCGACGTGGCCGGATTGTTCCAACGCATTGCCCTGACGACGGCATGGACCTGGCAGACCACACTGGCGCTGCGCCTTCTCTCTCGCACACGACGCCCCAAAACAGGACGAGACGGATGACGCAGCACCCGCCGCCGTGCCGCTGGCCAACGCCTCCGAGCGCCCCGGCTGCCGGGCGGAGCGGCGGGGGGAAGCTCACACCTGCACCGACAGGTCACAGGGGTGATCGAGGGGGGCGCCGGGGTGAAAAGCGTTCTGCGGAATCGACTGGGCCGAGGACCAGCACGACGTCGCCGTGGTGGACGAGGCCGGCTGGCTGCCGGCCAAACGCCGGATCGACGACAGCGCCGAGGGGTTCCGGGAGCTGCTGAAGCTACTCGCCGACGTCGGAGACGACCCTGACGATCCGATCCCGGCGGCGATCGAGACCCCGCGTGGATTGCTGGCGGCGGCGCTGCGGAGCACGGGCCGTAAGGTGTTCGCCATCAACCCGATGGCGGTGGCCCGCTATCGCGAGCGCCACTCGGCCGCCCGCAAGAAGTCCGACCACATCGACGCGATGACGCTGGCGGGCATCCTGCGCACCGACGCCCACGTCCACGTCCACGCTCACCGGCCTATGTCCGACGACACCGAGCCAGCGCCCGCGCCATCGCGGCGCTGGCCCGTGCTCATCAGGACGCGATCTGGCGCCGCACCCGCGCATCCGACCCGCCGCGGTCGCTGCCGCGCGAGTACTTCCCGACCTTCCCGGCCTTTCTGACCGCCTTCGCCGGCGACCGATCCACCAACCTGGCCGGACGCGACGCCCACGCCGTCCTGGCGCTCGCGCTCACGCCGACGGCGGCCGCAAGGCTCTCGCGCACGCCCATCCGTTCGCTGTTGCCGCGCGCGATCTGGCTTCCGACCTCGCCCGCGCCCACGATGCCGATGGTTTCCACAGGTGCCCCCACCTCAGAGCGTTGATGAGAAATGCTCCGCGATCGCGCCGTGCGTCGCGTCCGGCGCCCGGACGGGTTCACCCGAACGCGGCGCGGTCCGCCTCACGTATCGCGGCGGCGGAAACCTTGCCGTCCGGTGTGCGTGCGGGCAGGTCCGCCGAGGCCAGGAGGGCCAGCTTGTCCGCGTCGTCGGAGTCGGGGTCGGGGTGGTAGATGACGAGTTTCAAGGTCTCGGCCCCGGCCACGCTCAGCCGCTCCCTGTTGAGGGTGAGTGCTCCGACCTGCGGATGATCGAGCCGGATCGGCGTCCCGTACTGTCCGCGCACTTCATGCCGGGCCCAGAGCCGGCGAAATCGGGGGCTCGCCAGGGATAGCTCTCCGACGAGGTCGGCAAAGCGGGGATCGTCGGTGTCGTTGCCCACGGACTGCCGCAGGTTGGCGACGAAGCACTCCGTGACGTTCTCCCACTCCGGGTACAGCCTCTGCTGGCCGGTGTCCAGGAACATGTCCCTCAGCTGGTTGCCGCCCACGACGAGGCGGGGATCGAGGGCCCTGGCGAGCGCGTTCGAGGCCAGGACGTCGAAGTAGCGGCCTTCGATGAAGGCGGGCTGGACGAGGGCGTCCAGGAGCTTGCGCACGCCGGGCGGGACGGTCTCCCTGCGCGGGCGGCGCCTGCGCTGACGGGGCGCTTCGGAGACCAAGGTCAGCAGGTGGGCGAAGTGGTCGTCGTCGAGCTCCAGCACGCGCGCGATCGCCTCGAGCACCTGCACCGACGGGTTGCGGTCGCGGCCCCGCTCCAACCGCAGGTAGTAGTCGGCGCTGATGCCGGCGAGCATGGCGACCTCCTCCCGCCGCAGACCGGGCACGCGCCGTCCACCGAGGTCGGGGATGCCCGCCTGCTCAGGCGTCACCAGCTCGCGGCGAGCGCGCAGGTACGCACCGAGGGCGTTCGTCTTCTCGCTCATGCGACCAGCCTAAATCGCCGTCCGGCCGGTGAGGGGGCCCTGTCACACCCCAGGCTCGGCAGGGCTCTGGGACCGGCGAGCAGGCCCGCATAGCGTTCCTGACGGCCACTCGGGCCACGTAATCAAGGAAGGCGACCCATGACCGTCACATTGATCACCGGGGCCAACAAGGGCATCGGTTTCGAGACAGCAAAACAGCTTCTGGAATTGGGCCACATCGTCTACATCGGCGCGCGCGACATCCAACGGGGAGAGAAGGCCGCAGCAGCGATCGGCGCGCGATTCGTTCAACTCGACGTGACCGACGACACGTCGGTGAACAACGCGCTGGCGACGATCGGTGCGGCCGAGGGCCGGCTCGACGTCCTGGTGAACAACGCGGGCATCCTGGCGGCCGGAGACCTCGACGGCCCCTCGGCACTGCAAGCCTTCGACACCAACGCGGTGGGAATCGTGCGGGTTACCGAGGCGGCGCTCCCCCTGCTGCGCAAGTCCTCCAACCCCACCGTCGTCACAGTTTCGAGCAGTGCCGGGTCGTTCTGGGCGGTGACCAATCCCGACCGGCCCGAGTTCCACATCCCGGTCGCTCTTTACTCCGCGTCCAAGGCGGCGGCCACCATGCTGACGGTCCAGTACGCCAAGTCCCATCCGGGCATCAAGTTCAACGCGCTGGAGCCCGGCCCCACCGCCACGGACATGACCGCGGCCTTCGGAATCGGAAGGCCCCCCGAAGAGAGCGCCAAGACCGTAGTGAATCTGGCGACCCTCGACGCGGACGGACCGACGGGAACCTTCCAGGATGAGAACGGCGTACTGCCCTGGTAGGTGCTGACACGCAGGCCGGTCGGGCCCGCGAAATTGAGTTATGCCGATCCTTGGTGTGCGCTCAATGCGCGGCAGAAGAGACATTTGATGTTGTGGTGATCGGTGGGGCGGCCCGGTTGGGGAGAACGCAGCCGCACGCGCCGTTCCCGCCGTTCGCGCCGTTCGCGGCGGCCTGAGCGTGGCGCTGGTAGAGCACAAGCGGTACGGCGGCGAGTGCCCGTACTGGGCGTCCATGCCGAGCAAGGCTCCGCCGCGACCGGGCAACGCATGGAAGGCTGTAGACCAACCTGGCGGACAGCGTGATGATCAAGGTGCGTGCATGGCCTACCAGCTCATGTTCTTCTGCAAGGGAGCAGAGGAGGAGACCGGCGCGGCGGCCATGGACCGTGTTCTTGATGCTGTGCTGGAGAACGGGCCGCCTCTACTTGGGGAACACCTGGGCCCTCCAGAGCCCCAACCGGGCGAGTGGCTAGGCCCCGAGGCCGATGCCATCCATAGCTTCAGGCTGGTCACAGGGACCGAGCGGGAGGGGCCTACAGCTGACTATCTCTTGCTTGAGATCCATGTTGGCGTGCGGTTCATCGCCGAACAAGTGATCGCAGCGGACCCGGATGACGACCATGGCGTGTGGGGTAGCAATCTCTTGGCGATCGTCACTTTGAGCGGTGAACATCCGGATTGGCCGTTGGTCGATCGGATATGGACGGCGCTGGAGAGCCTCTGGGCGGCGGTGCCCTGGGATGAGCTGTCGGGCTTCACGATTGCGGCTGACACTCGAAGACCACTCGGAGGCGACACTTCCCCCTGAGCTTCGCGACTGCCGCCGCCCCACGCTCCTCGTCGTCTGGCTTCGGGAGGCCCGTTCGGCGAGCAGCAGCATGAAGGCACCGGTCTGGGGGGTGCTCCCACACGAACGGCGCACACTCCGTGGCAGACAGATTCGCGCGGGCGTACCCTCCGGCCCGCGGGAGTCCAAGCGGCGGCGCAGCCCCCTGGTTCTCGCTCGCCGCCCCAGGATCCCCCGTGGGACGATGACGACCGTGATCGACTACCGTGTCTTGCGGCTCGACGAGGCCGTTGCGCAAGGCAGTCACGGCGTCGACATCGCGTGGATCTGGGAGCTGGACCGGGACTCGGTCCCGCCGCTCGGGCACCTGTTGCCATACGCCGACACAATGTTCAACAGCTCCCAGGTGCATTCACTGCTCGCAGAGCTTGACCGCCTGCCCGAGAACAGCCCCTTGGTCCCCGAGGTTCGAGACGACCTCAAGCGACTGTGCGAGTTCACAAGCCAGCACGGACATAACCAGCTCTGCTTCTTCGGGGATTGAGATAGGCGGCGGTGCGCCCCCGTGACGAGTGCGGGGCAGGCCGGCGGTCACGTCGCGATGCGCGACCCGGCGCGCTCGCCCGGCGACCGGCCCCCACGCCGCACACTCCGGGCGACCAGGCGCGAGACCGCGCAGCAGCCCGAGCGCCACCGCTCCTTGACCTCGACGCCGGGACGGTCCGGGTGGACGAAACCACCTATGAGCTGGGGCCGCTGGTGAAGGGGACGCCGAAGTCGGAGGCTTGCCGGCGCACGGTCGCTCTGCCCGACCTGATCATTCCCGACCTGCGCAAGCACCTGGACGAGTACGCCCAGCCCAGCCCCAAGGGCTTCATGTTCATCGGCATCCGGGGCGGCCAGCTCCGGCGGAGCAACCTCTCCAAGAAGGCAGAGCTGGAGTTCGGTGCGATCCACGTCCATGACCTCCGCCACACGGGCAACACCTACGCGGCCGAGTCGGGGGCGTCGCTGGCCGAGCTGATGAATCGGATGGGGCACTCGTCCACGCGCACCACACAGGTCTACCTGCACGCGCGGCAGGATCGGGGCCAGCAGATGGCCTCCTCGCTCGGCAAGATTGCCAAGCGGAACCTCAAGAAGAGCAACAAGGACAAGAAGCGGCGCAAGCCCAAGGGATCGGGCACGTAGCGGGCACGGTGGCCGATGAACAGAAGAGGCCCAGAGTCATTGACATGTCAGTGACCTGGGCCTTCATCGTGGGAGCGGGTGACGGGAATCGAACCCGCGCTGTCAGCTTGGGAAAAACAATTATCGTCCATTTTAGACGTTGGCACTCTGGTTCATTCTCGGCTAAAGTCCAGGTCAGCGACCTGATCGCATGTCATGCGATCCAAGATCACGTCAATGCGTCACAGCTGATCCATTGACATGAGATTGCCACGGGAGCCAGATCGGAGGCCATCCAAAATGGGCAGCACGCGGGTACGTGTCACAAAAGCCGGAAACGTCCGATACCAGGCACTCTACTTCGACCTCCAAGGAGCCTTTTTCATCCTCGGGTGGCTTCGTAGTTCTGAAGGACGGCAATGGCTTTGACCAGGTGGCCGGCCTTGCCGGGGCTGCAGCGGAGCCTGC
>NZ_JBEYTW010000057.1:0-53383 GCF_040643275.1 Spirillospora sp. NPDC047418 | reverse complement strand
CGGCCCCCCCCCCCCCCCCCCCCCCCGGGGGGGGGGGGGGGGGGGGGGGCGGGGGCCGCGTGGCGCCCGGGCCGCGGCGGGCCCGGGGACCGCCCCCCCCCCCCCGGTGTCGGGCGGGCGTCACGCCCGCCGGCGGGGCATCAGCAGTTGTTCTTGTTGGTGCTGCCCCAGAGGCCGCAGTAGACCTTGCAGGCGCCGTTGGTCGAGCAGGTGCGCACGAAGCAGACACCGCCGATGGTCTTGTACTGCTGCCAGGAGTCGGGTGGGCAGATGGCGTCGGCGGTGGTGGTGGGGAGCATCACCTCGATGGCGCGGGTGACGCGCCGGGTCACGCTTTGGAGCATGGTTCCTCCTTGGGGTGGGGTGACTGATTCCGCGCACGGGCGGGTACCGCCGAGAATGGGTGGATCGCGGCGGAGAGTGCCCGTGGGGCATTCGGTAGCGGCTTTTCCAGCGCGCTAAGAAGTGACCAGTTCGGTACGCAGTGCTGCGACGCCCGCGCCCGCCGAGGTCACCATTCCATCGGCTCCGTACCAGGCATAAGTCGGATAATTCTTGGCGCCGTACCGGCGCGACAGTTCGGCATTCGCGTCCTCGGCGATCACGAGGTCCATGACCTCGCCCAGCGCCGCGGCCAGGTCGCTGCCGGCCGCGCCGTCCCCGTGGACGATCGCCAGCGAGATCCCCCCGCCGGCGCGCAGCCGCTCGGCGTGCCCGGCGAACAGCGGCACGGAGTCGGCGCAGGCCCTGCAGGTCAGGGAGAAGAAGCCGACCAGGGTCTCCCGGCCGAGCAGGGTCCGCTCGGTCACCGCGGTGCCGTCCACGGCGCGGGCGGAGAAGGCCGGGATGCGGTCGATCATCCGGACGGCGGCGGCCCGGCCGGCGGGCGGGCCGGCCGCCTCCGCCAGTTCCCGCCACCGCCTGAGCATGATCAGGAGCATCGCCAGGTTGAGCACGCTGATGACGCCGACCAGTACGAGCCCTGCTGAAGCGAATATCACGACAGGCGTCCTTTCCCAGAACCTGGGTTACCGGTCGGCCGCGGCCACCTGCCCATGATCACCTAGGAATGATCAATAGGCAATACCCGATTTCGGTGCGCGCCGCCGCGGCGGCGATAAACGCCCGCTGTGCCATCATCGTCACCACGCGTTCGACGCCCGGCCGCGCGGCTCGGGCGGCAGATGGAGGGCCGATATGAACGACGCGATGCGCGCCAACACCGCCGCCTACGAGCAGACGGTCCGGTCGACCCTCGCCCTCGCGGCCACGCTCACCGGCGACGACTGGGACCGGCCCACCGAGTGCCCCGGCTGGACGGTCAAGGACCAGCTGTCCCACCTGGTGGGCATCGAGCTCGATCTCCTCGGCGATCCCGCGCCGGAGATCGACGTCCCCGACTTCGACCACGTCCGCAACGACTTCGGCCGGTCGCTGGAGGCGGCGGTGCACGTGCGCCGCCCCGTCCCGGGGCCGGCGGTCGCCGCGGAACTCGCGGACGCCCTGGAGCGCCGCCTCGTCCAGCTCCCGGCCCTGGACCCCGACCGCGTCGTCACGATGCCGGACGGCCGGGACGGCCCCTACTCCCGCCTGATGATGGTCCGCGCCATGGACTGCTGGACGCACGAGCAGGACGTCCGCCGCGCGACCGGCCGCCCCGGCAACCTCGACGCCCCGGCCGCGCACTGCTTCTGGGAGCTGTTCGGCCCCGCCCTGCCGCTGATCGTCGCCCGCCGCGCCAAGGCCGCCCCCGGCGACTCCGCGACCTTCACGATCAGCGGCCCGCCCGACTTCCGCACGGCCGTCCAGGTGGACGCGGACGGCCGCGGCGCCCCGGCGGCCCCCGGCGGCACGACCACCGAACTCGCCATGGAGTGGGAGACCTACGTCCGGCTGACCGCGGGCCGCTGCGCCCCCGGCGCGGTCACCGTCCAGGTCACCGGCGACGGCGCCCTCGCCGCCCGGATCCTCGCCGCCATGGCCGTCACCCCCTGAATCTTTCGCCCAAAGAGTAGAACCGCGTTCAAATCGTGCTGATCAGCAGGGATAGGATGCGGCGATCACACTTGGACCGTTCCGGGGGCGACTATGACGGAAGTCCACCACTTCTCCTACGGCCTGGTGACTCCGGTCGCCGCGTACCTCATGTCCTTCATCGGCTCGCTGCTCGGGCTGATGTGCACGGCGCGGGCGCGGGCCTCGACCGGTCGCTCCCGGGCCTCCTGGCTGGGCCTCGCGGCGCTGGCCATCGGCGGCACCGGCATCTGGGTGATGCACTTCATCGCGATGCTCGGCTTCAGCGTCCCGCACGCCGAGATCCGCTACGACGTGCCGCTCACCCTGCTGAGCTGCCTCATCGCGATCGCGGTCGTCGCGGTCGGGCTGTTCATCGTCGGCTTCGCCGGCAGCGGCACCCCGGTGATCGTCATCGGCGGAGTGATCACCGGCGTGGGCGTCGCGAGCATGCACTACATGGGCATGGCCGCCATGAACATGGCCGCCGACATGAGCTACCAGTCCGGCCTCGTGGTGCTCTCGGTGGCGATCGCCGTGGTCGCGGCCACCGCCGCGCTCTGGTTCGCGCTGACGGTGCGCGGCATGTGGGCGACGGCCGGCGCCGCGCTGATCATGGGCGTCGCGGTGACCGGCATGCACTACACCGGCATGGCCGCCATGCGCGTCCACCTGCACGCGCACGACATGGCGCCCACCGGCGCCAAGGCCGTCGACTTCATCCTGCCCCTCGTCGGCGGCGTCGGCGCGGTCGCGACCATCCTGCTCATCATCATCGCGATGGCCCCGAACGAGGACGAGCTGCGCGTCGAGGCCGCGCTCCAGGAGCGCCTGGAGGCCCGCCGCAACGAGCCCCGGCCGTCCGCGCCGCACCCGATGGCCCCGTCCGACTCCCGCCCGCACGCCGGCGAATGGTTCGGCGGCGGCCACCCCGGCGGCGGCCACCCCGGCGGGGGCCACCCCGGCGGCGGCCACCCCGGCGGCGGCCCCGCGGGCAGCGGCCCCGCCGGCGGGGGCCCCACCCCCTGACCCGCCTGCCCCGCCGTCAGCGGTGGCGGGTGGCCTCGGGGAAGTGGGAGGCGAGGAGGTCGGGGGACTCCTCGCGGCCGTCCAGGACCCGGTTGGTGCGGTTGACGGCGCGCCAGCCGGTCTCCGTGCGGCGCAGGTGCCAGTGGTTGGCGGTGGCGCGGCGCAGGGTGAAGCCGTCCCGGTTGACGATCATGAGGGTGTAGCCGACGGCGGTGGCCTCGTCGCCGTCGAGGGTGACGTGCGGCGGGCCGACGAAGTGGGCGCAGCCTCCGGCGATCCAGCGCTGGTGGTTGGACGAGCGCACCATCGCCTCGATCTCGGGCCGCCCGGTCATCATGATCTCGTCCACGTCGTAGACGCCGTCGGGCTCCCAGAGAGCGGCGACGTCACCGACGCAGCCGCTGTCGACGAGGGGCCCGTAGGACAGGATCAGCCGGGTGATCTCCCGCTCGTCCTCCAGGGCGCGGAGGCGCTCTTCCAGGGCGGCGAGGCGGGATTCGACGGTCACAGCTTCTCCTCGAAGGTCAGGCCGTAGTCGCCGGCCAGGTCGCGCAGGGCCGCCAACTGCTCGCGGTAGTGCGCCGGGGACGCGGACGCGAACTTCACGCCGGCGATCGTGGCGCCCGCGTCGCGGAGCCTGGTGAGGGCCGTGCCTGCGGCCTCGGGGTCGGCCAGCGGGTCCAGCGGACGCGACGGCGCCAGGACCACGTCGAAGCCCGCCGGAACGTCGGCCTCCCGCAGCATCTCGGCGAGGGTCTTCAGCGGAAGGCCGAACGGCACCCAGCCGTCGGCGGCCAGGGCGCGGCGCAGGGACCGTCCCGAGCGGCCGCCGATCCACAGCGGGACGTGCTCCTGGACGGCGTGCGGCTCCACCACCAGGCCGGAGAAGTCGTAGTGCGGGCCGTGGTACTCGGGCAGCCGCCGCCCCAGCGAGGCCCGGAGGGCGGCCAGGGCGTCGTCGGCGCGGGCGCCGCGCCCGGCGAACGGGGCGCCGAGCAGGTCGAACTCCTCCTCCAGGCTGCCGACGCCGAGCCCGAGCACCAGCCGGCCGCCGCTGACCCGGTCGAGCGTCCCGTACCGCTTGGCGATCGCGAGGGGGTGGTGGTAGCCGAGCACGAGGACCTGCGTGGCGAGCCGGACGCGGGACGTCCGGGCGGCGAGGTAGCCGAACGTGGCGAGCGGGTCCCAGTAGACGCCGCCGCGCTGCTCGGCGGCCTCGGCGGGCACGGCGACGTGCTCGCTGCAGGTGACGTGGTGGTAGCCGAGCCGGTCGGCGGTCTCGGCGATCGCCGCGATCTCCTCGATCCCCGCGTCCCGCTCCCAGGCGGCGTTGCCGGGCGGCGGCTGCGCCACCACCGGCGTGACGATCCCGATGCGCATCGTTGCTCCCCTCGTCGGCAGGAAAACGTTCTATCACGACCGCTGCGACGCCCCGAGCACCGGTTCCAGCGTCCTAGACTCCGCTGACCTGGAGATACAGCCCCTCTTCACAGGACAGCAAGCGGTTGCTACATTCCAGGTAACAAGAATTCATTTCAGTCGGATTCTGGGAGGTGCGATGACCGAGGCGATGGTGCGCGGGGCAGCGGCGCCGGAGGCCGTGACGACCGATGCGCTGACGGCGGACGCACTGGCGCCGGGGACGGCGCGGCAGGAGTCGCCGCCGTCGATGATCGAGCGGATGACGCTGATCCTGGACGCGTTCAACGGGCCGACCGCCCGGCTCACGCTGGAGGACGTCGCGCGCCGCACGAGGCTGCCGCGCTCGACCGCGCACCGCATCCTGGACCAGCTGGTCCGGCAGCGCTGGCTGGCGCACCACTCGTTCGGCTACGGGCTCGGCCAGCGGGCCCTCGGCCTCGGCGGGCAGGACGGCGGGCACGGCAAGATCCGCGAGGCCGCGGCCCCGCTGCTGCACGAGCTGCAGGTCACCACCGGGCTCGTCGCGCACCTGGCCGTCCTGGACGGCGCCGAGGTCTTCTACCTGGACAAGCTCGGCGGGCGGCTCGCCGCGTCCGTGCCGTCGCGGGTCGGCGGGCGGGCCCCCGCGCACTGCACCGCGCTCGGCAAGGCGATGCTGGCGTGGCTGGAGCCCGAGCAGGTCGACGCGCTGCTCGGCGAGAACATCAGCCGGTTCACCAGCCGCACCATCGGCGAGCTGGGCACGCTGCACCAGGAGCTGCACCGCATCCGGCAGCGCCGCGGCCTGGCGTTCGAGCGCGGCGAGTCGTTCGCCGGCATCGCCTGCGTGGCCGCCGCGATCCGCAGCGCCGAGGGGCCCGTCGCCGGCATCTCACTGGTCGGCGACATCCGCACGCCGCTGGAGAACGTCGCGCCGCTGGTCGTCACCGCGGCCCGCGAGACCGCGCAGATCCTCTTCCCCGGGTCGGCGCCCGGCACCGGGCGCCCGCGCCGCCGCGGCGGCGTCCGCCGGACGAGCGAGGAGTCGACATGGTCGTCCGAGACGATGAACCGGCTGCTCGCCGTCGACGGACGCGGCACCTGGATGTGACGCCGCGCCCCGCCGGGGGCGGGTCAGCCCCAGCCCCACCGGTCCCCGAGCCCCCACGGGTCCGGGGCGATGGGCGCGTCCGGCTCGCCGACGCCGAACCGGCTGCGGAAGAACACCATCGGACGGCGCCACACGCCGTTCCGGCTGTCGTGCCGCTCCACGTCCAGGACCCGCCCGATCACGACCTCGTGGTCGCCGGCTTCGTGGACGTCGTGGACGACCGCGTGCACGGCGAGCAGGACGTCCGGCAGCACGGGCGCCCCCCACGTGGAGACGCCCCAGTCGAGCCCCTCGAACTTGGCGCCCCGGCTGGAGCCGAAGCGCTCGCACAGCTCCCGCTGCTCCTCGCCGAGGACGTTCACGCAGAAGTGCCCGGCGGAGCGGATCCGCGGCCAGGACCGGCCGCGCTTGTCCGCGCAGAACAGGATCAGCGGCGGCTCCAGCGACACCGACGCGAACGACTGGCAGGCGAACCCGACCGGCTCACCGCCGTCGGCGGCGGTGATCACGGTGACTCCGGTGGCGAACTCGGCCATCGCCCTGCGGAACTCCGCCGGGTCGGGGGCGGCGGCGTCGGAGGGCGCGCGGCCGTCGGCGGCGGTGAGCGCGGGCTCGGCTGGCATCTGTTCACCTCGGGGCTCAGTACGGGACGCCGTCCCTCGTGGGCAGCTCCCTGTCGGGCAACGTCCTGTCTAACAACAACATGTCCATCAACAATGCCCAATAAGCGGCACTGTCCAATAAGCAGTGCGGACGCGTCGCCGGTCAAGTCACCGGTGAGCCTGAAACGTAGGCAGGCCCCGGCCGGGCGGCGCGCACCGGTCCCGTTGAGTGGAAGCGCCCGCCGAACCGGCTCCGCGGAGCACGGCCGGCACGCGCGTCCCGCTGATCGGGATCCGCCGGGTGACCTTGCCCCGGCCGGATCTACGTTCCGGTCAAGCCACCGTCGAAGGACTGGGAGATCATGCCTGCCGAGCTGACTTACGAGTCGACGCTGCGGGAGCTCGCCACCGACCAGGGCGTCCTGCGCTACCACGAGGCCGGCGAGGGCCCGCCCCTGCTGCTGCTGCACGGGTCCGGTCCCGGCGTCACCGGCTGGCGCAACTACCGCGGCAACCTCGCCCGGTTCGCCGAGCACTTCCGGTGCCTGGTCCTGGAGTTCCCCGGGTTCGGGGTCAGCGACCCGACCGACGAGCACCCGATGATGGCCGCCGGCGGCGCCGTCATCCGCTTCCTGGACGGCCTGAACCTGAACCGGGTCGACGTGATCGGGAACTCGATGGGCGGCATCATCGCCACCCAGGTGGCGCTGCGGCATCCCGACCGCATCGGCCGCCTCGTCACGATCGGCGGCATCGGCCGGAACGTGTTCAGCCCGGCGCCCGGCGAGGGCATCAAGCTGCTGGCCGAGTTCACCGACGACCCGACGCGCGAGCGCCTGGTCCGGTGGCTGAACTCCATGGTCTACAACCCCAAGGTCGTGACGGAGGAGCTGATCGAGGAGCGCTGGCAGCAGGCCACCGACCCCGACACGCTCGCCGCCGCCCGCCGCATGTACGGGTCGAAGGCGATGGCGGCCCGCGCGAAGGCGATGGCCGCGTCCGACGAGCCGCCCTACTGGGCGATGCTCCACAAGCTCAAGGCCAAGACCCTCATCACCTGGGGGCGGGACGACCGGGTCAGCCCCGTCGACATGGCGCTCGTCCCGATGCGGACGATCCCGGACGTCCAGGTGAACATCTTCCCGAACTGCGGGCACTGGGTGATGATCGAGCAGAAGGCCGCGTGGGAGAGCGCCGTCCTCGCCTTCCTGACCACCAAGGAGCAGGGATGAGCGACGCCGCGCAGGAGTGGGACCACGAGTACGACCTCGTCATCGTCGGCAGCGGCGGCGGCGGGATGACGGCCGGGCTGGCCGCGCACGACGCCGGCCTGTCCGCGCTGATCGTGGAGAAGGGCAAGAAGTTCGGCGGCTCCACGGCGCTGTCCGGCGGCGGCATCTGGATCCCGAACAACCCGACGCTGAAGGCGCGCGGCCACGACGACAGCCGCGAGTCGATCCGCCGCTACCTCGACCTGCTCACCGAGGGACGCGTCCCCGCCGCGCGGCTCGACGCCTACGTCGACAACGGCCCCGCCGCCATGGAGCTCATCGGCCGCAGCAAGTGGGTGAAGTTCTTCTGGACGAAGGGCTACGCCGACTACCACCCCGAACTGGAGGGCGGCCGGCCGCTCGGCCGCTCCATCGAGGCCGTGCCGTTCGACACCCGCAAGCTCGGCGAGGACGAGCAGTACCAGCGGCCGAACAACATGAAGGGCCCGCTGGGCCTGTGGATCACCGCGAAGGACTACCACGACCTCGCGATGGCCAAGCGCACCTGGGCGGGCCGCCGCGCGTCGCTCGTCGCGGCGTGGCGGGTGTCGTCCAACATGATCCGCCGCCGGCACATGTCGACCGGCGGCCGGGCGCTCGTCGCCCGGCTGCGGATGGCGCTGAAGGACGCCGGGGTCCCGCTCTGGCTGAAGACCGCCATGGCCGAGCTGGTCACCGACGAGGACGGCCGCGTCGTCGGCATCGTCGCCGCGCGGCGCGACGGCGGCACCCTGCGGATCCGCGCCCGCAAGGGCGTCCTGCTCGCGACGGGCGGTTTCGACCACAACCAGGAGATGCGCGACAAGTACCTGCCCGAGGGAGGGCAGGAGGACTTCGCGATGGGCGCCCGCGAGAACACCGGCGACGGCATCCGCGCCGGCGAGGCCCTCGGCGCCGGCCTGGACTTCATGGACGACGCCTGGTGGATGCCCGCCGTCCGGCACCCGGCCGGGGCGACGATCCCGCTGGTGTCCGAGCGGGCCATCCCGCGGCAGGTCATCGTGTCGCAGGAGGGGAAGCGGTTCACCAACGAGGCCGCCCCCTACGTCAACTTCGTCCACGACCAGCTGGAGGGCGGGCACGTCCCGGCCTGGTTCGTGATGGACGCGAAGTCCCGCGCCCGGTACCCGTTCGCGCAGATCCTGCCGGGAGCGCCGATCCCGAAGGCGTTCTACGACCAGGGCATCGTGTTCAAGGCGGACTCGCTCGCCGAGCTGGCCGGCAAGATCGGCGTCCCGGCGGACGCGCTGGCCGAGACCGTCGAGACGTTCAACGGGTACGCCCGCGCGGGCAAGGACCCCGAGTTCGGCCGCGGCGACTCCGCCTACGACCGCTACTACGGCGACCCCAACCTGAAGAACCCGAACCTGGACCCGCTGGAGACGGCGCCGTACTACGCGTTCCGGCTGGAGGTCGGCGACCTCGGCACCAAGGGCGGCCTCGTGGCGGACGAGCACGCCCGGGTCCTGCGCGAGGACGGCACGGCCATCGACGGCCTGTACGTGACGGGCAACTCCTCGTCCTCGGTGATGGGCAACGAGTACGCCGGCCCCGGCGCGACGATCGGCCCGTCCATCGTGTTCGGCTACATCGCGGCGCGGCACGCCGCCGGGAAGGCCGCGGAGCGGTCATGACGGCTCTGAAGGCGCGGGTGGTGGAGGTCGTCCGGGAGACGGCCGACGCGCACACGCTCGTCCTCGAACCCGCCGAGGGCGACCGGGACCGGTTCGGCTACCGCCCCGGGCAGTTCCTCACCGTCCGGGTCCCGGCCGGGGACGGCTGGGCGGCGCGCTGCTACTCGCTGTGCAGCTCGCCGCTCACCGACGACCGGCTGAAGGTCACGGTCAAGCGGGTCGCGGGCGGTCTCGGATCCAACTGGATCTGCGACAACATCACGTCCGGCGACGTGCTGGAGGTGCTGCGCCCGGCGGGCACGTTCACGCCGTCGTCGCTGGACGACGACCTGCTGCTCGTCGCGGGCGGCAGCGGCATCACCCCGGTGATGTCGATCCTGAAGTCGTGCCTGGCGGGCGGGAGCGGCAAGGTGACGCTGCTCTACGCGAACCGGGACGAGAAGTCGGTGATCTTCGCCGACGAGCTGCGGGCGCTGACCGAGGCGCACCCCGACCGGCTCACGGTCGTGCACGTCCTGGAGTCGGTGCAGGGGCTGCCGACCCCGGCGACGCTCCGCTCCCTGGCCGGGCCCTACACCGGGCGGCAGGCGTTCGTGTGCGGGCCGGAGGTCTTCATGGACCTCGTCACCGACACCTTCACCGGCCTCGGCATGCGCGTCCACGTCGAGCGCTTCTTCTCGCTGGAGGGCGACCCGTTCGAGGAGCCGGAGGCCGTCGAGGACACCGGCGACGCGGGCGAGATCGAGGTCGAGATGGACGGCGAGACGCGGACCGTCCCCTGGCCGAAGTCCGACCGGCTCCTCGACGCGCTGCTGCGCGCCGGCGTCGACGCCCCGTTCTCCTGCCGGGAGGGCAACTGCTCGGCCTGCGCCTGCATCCGGCTGGAGGGCGAGGTCACCCTGGACGCCAACACGGTCCTCGACGAGCAGGATCTCGCCGACGGCCTCATCCTCGCCTGTCAGGCGAGGCCGGTCACCGACCGGCTGAAGATCACCTACGACGGCTGAACCACATCACGGGAGACAGGCGATGGCGAACCGCGTGCTTGACACGATCATGGAGAGGGCGGAGCAGATCCGCGAGCTGGGGCCGTCCAACGAGGCGCTCGGCCGGCTGGACGACAAGGCCGCGTCGATCCTGCGGGAGTCCGGCGCGATCCGGCTGCTCCAGCCGAAGGAGTACGGCGGCCTGGAGGTCCACCCCCGCGAGTTCGCCGAGACGGTGATGGGCGTCGCGTCCCTGGACGGCTCCACCGGCTGGATCGCCGGGATCGTCGGCGTCCACCCGTGGGAGATGGCCTACGCCGACCCGAAGGTGCGCCAGGAGATCTGGGGCGAGGACCCCGACACGTGGATCGCCTCCCCGTACGCGCCGATGGGCATCGCCCGCCCGGTCGACGGCGGCTACATCTTCAACGGCCGCTGGCAGTTCTCCTCCGGCACCGACCACTGCGACTGGATCTTCCTCGGCGGGATGCTCGGCGACGAGGACGGCAAGATGGCGATGCCGCCGCGGTCGCTGCACCTCATCCTGCCGCGCTCCGACTACGAGATCGTCGAGGACTCGTGGGACGTCGCCGGGCTCAAGGGCACCGGCAGCAAGGACATCATCGTCAAGGACGCCTTCGTCCCGACGTACCGGACGCTGGAGTACTCCAAGGTCGTGGACGGCTCCGCGCCCCGCGAGGCCGGGCTGACCAACCCGTCCTACCTGATGCCGTTCTCCTGCGTGTTCCCGCTCGGCATCACCTCCGCGGTGATCGGCATCGCCGAGGGCGCCCTGCACCACCACCTCGCCTACCAGCGCAACCGCGTCCAGATCACCGGCACCAAGATCAAGGACGACCCGTACGTGCTGTACGCGATCAGCGAGGCCGCCGAGGAGATCAAGGCGTCCCGGACGGCGCTGCTCGACAACTGCTCGCGCATGTACGACATGGTCGCCGCCGGACACGTCCCGACGTTCGCCGAGCGCGCCGCCGGCCGCCGCACCCAGGTGCGCGCCGCGTGGCGGGCCGCGCAGGCGATGAACGAGATCGTGGTCCGGTCGGGCGGCAACGCGATGCGCAACGACAACCCGATCCAGCGCTTCTGGCGCGACGCGCACGTCGGCCTGGCCCACGCGATCCACGTCCCAGGCTCGGTCTACCACGTGAGCGCCCTGACAGACCTGGACATAGAGCCCCCCCAGGGCCCAATGCGCTCCATGATCTAACCCCCACCTTCCCGTTGACCTGCGGCGTGTTGTTGTTATGAGCGCCTCCATAACAACAACACGCCGCAGATCAACGGAGTAGGGACAGGTCTTGGACGAGTTTGGGCGTCCAGATCACGCGGCCTAGGAACTTCTCCGCCTCCGGGTGGGTGACCAGCCAGACCACGGCTGCTCCCGGGGCCTCCTCAGGGGTCGGCTCGAAGCCCTTCTCCTTCAGGGAGTCGAGGCCGCCGCGCGCGGCGCCCGCGTCCGTGACCACGAAGCCGGGGTCGAGATTGAACGCGCGGATCCCGTGTTCGCGGTACTCGGCGTTGATCGCGCCGGCGAGCCGTCCGAAGGCCGCCTTGGACGCCGAGTACGCGACGCCCCAGCCGCCCTCGCCGGGCGGTCCCGGCGGGTCACTGGTGGCCGACCCGGAGCACAGGTTCACGATCGTCCCGCCGCCCTGCGCCACCATCGCCGGGACGACGGCCTGGAGCAGGACGATCTGGTTGAGGTAGTTGCCGGCGGCCAGTTGCCCGGCGACGTCCACGTCCAGGTCGAGGAAGCGTTCATGGGTGCCCGCGATGTGCGCGACCGCGTTGTTGACCAGGACGTCCACCCGGCCCCACGCGTCCAGGACGGTGTGCGCGGCGGCCCGCACGCTCGCCCGGTCGAGCAGGTCCATCTGGACGGGCAGTGCCCGCACGCCGAGCGCCTCGATCTCCGCCGTCGTCCGCGCCAGGCTGCCCGGGACGGGGATCGCCGCCGCCGTGCCGTGCCGCGGCGGGATCCGGCCCTCGCCCTCCGCGACGGTCCGCGCGGTGAACGCGACGTCGTGCCCCGCGGCGGCCAGCGCGAGCGCCGTCCGCCGGCCGATTCCCCGGCTCGCCCCGGTCACCAGCGCGACCGGCCTCATTGCTGTCATCCCACGATCCTCGCCGGACGTCCGCCCGGGACCGCCGCGCGACTCTCACTGAGCGGGAAGGTCCCGGCGGGGCACCACGCGGTTTGGCAGGTTGAGCATGGACCGCGCGTGGACCGCCGCCGCGCGGGCCGCGACACCGAAGGGATCGAGGACAGTGACGCAGATCCGAGGGCTGGGTTATCTGAAGGTCCAGACCCGCCACATCGACCGCTGGCGCGAGTTCGCCCTCGAAGGGCTCGGGTTCGCCGAGGGCAGCGGCCCGGACCCCGACGGCCTCTACCTGCGCATGGACGAGCGCCGGTCCCGCCTGCAGCTGCTGCCGGGCGACAGCGACCGGGTGCTCGCCGTCGGCTGGGAGGTCCGCGACCAGTTCGCGCTGGCCGCCGTCCGCGAGGCCGTGGAGAAGTCCGGGACGGCCGTCACGGCGCTGTCCGCCAAGGAGGCCGCCGAGCGCGACGCCGAAGAGGTCATCGCGTTCACCGACCCGGGCGGCACCCCCGTCGAGGTGTTCTTCGGCCCGGTGCTCGACCACAGCCCCCTGCGCACCGGCTTCGCGCAGAAGTTCGTCACCGGCGCGATGGGCATGGGCCACGTCGTCCTGCCGACCCCGAACTTCGCCGAGAACGTCACGTTCTACAACGAGGTCCTCGGGTTCCTGCCGCGCGGCGCGATGAAGGTCGGCGGCGGCGCCGTCCGGATCCGCTTCATGGGCGTCAACCAGCGGCACCACAGCCTCGCGGTCTGCCCGGCCCCGCACGACGGCGACCCGGGCCTCGTCCACCTGATGGTCGAGGTCGACAGCCTGGACGCGGTCGGCATCGCGCTCGACAGCGTCAAGGCGAAGGGCTTCTCGATCTCGTCCACGCTGGGCCGGCACACCAACGACAAGATGGTGTCGTTCTACGTCCGGGCCCCCGGCGGCTGGGACATCGAGTACGGCTGCGAGGGCCTGCTCGTCGACGAGACGTACTACACCGCCGAAGAGATCACCAAGGACAGCTACTGGGGCCACGACTGGTCGGGCTCGGAGCCGCTGGCCGCGTTCACCCCGCAGAAGAAGGGCTGACGCCGGTGGCGAAGCCTTCGGTGGAACCGGTCGCCGCCGCTGACGCGGAGTTCGACCACGAGTGCGACGTACTGGTGGTCGGCTACGGGGCGGCCGGTGCCGCCGCGGCGTACGAGGCCGCGGCGGCGGGCGCGGACGTGCTCGTCCTGGAGCGGTCGAGCGGCCCCGGCGGGACGTCCGCGCAGTCGGGCGGGGAGCTGTACCTCGGCGGCGGCACGCAGGTGCAGAAGGCGTGCGGCTTCGACGACACGCCGGACGACATGTTCGCCTTCCTCAAGGCGGCGCTCGGCCCGCACGTCAACGAGGAGAAGCTGCGGCTGTACTGCGACGGGAGCGTGGAGCACTTCGAGTGGTTCCGCGCGCGCGGCGTCCCGTTCAAGGAGACGCTGTTCGACGCGCCGGGCTGGATGCCGTACACCGAGGACGGCCTGATGTGGCTCGGTGAGAACGCCTGGCCGTACAACGAGATCGCTCGCCCCGCTCCGCGCGGGCACCGCCCGGAAACGCCGATGTTCGCCGGCAAGATCCTGATGGAGAAGCTGATCGAGGCCGCCGCCGAGGTGGGGGCTGCCGTCCATCCGGACACCTACGCCACGAACCTCGTCGTGGACGGCGGCGGCCGTGCCGTCGGCGTCGTCGCGCGCAAGTTCTCCGAGACGGTGACCTACCGGGCGCGGCGGGGCGTCATCCTGACCTCCGGCGGGTTCGTCGACAACGAGGAGATGCTCGCCGACCACGCCCCGGTGCTGCTCGGGCACGACAAGGTCAGCGACGGGACGAGCGACGGCTCCGGCATCCGGATGGCGACCGCGGCCGGCGCCGCGACCCGCCGCATGGCGACGGTCGAGATCGCGCTCACCGCCAACCCCGCCGTCATCTGCCGGGGCATGCTCGTGGACGGCCTCGGCCGCCGCTTCATCAACGAGGACGTCTACCCGGGCCTGTTCAGCCACCAGGCCGTCCAGCACCAGCCCGGTCCCTACTGGGCGATCATCGACGAGGCCGGGCACGACGAGATCGCCGAGGCCGACATGTGGGGCGTCCGGCCCACGCACGCGGCGGAGACGCTCGCGGAGCTGGAGGAGTCCCTCGGCCTGCCGTCCGGTTCGCTGGAGGCGACCGTCGAGACCTACAACCGGTACGCGGAGAAGGGCGAGGACCCCTACTTCCACAAGGACGCCAAGTGGGTGCGTCCGCTGAAGGGGCCGTTCGCGGCGATCGACCCGCGCGACGGGTTCTTCGGCGCGGGCAAGCACGGCGCCGGGACGGGCGCGGGCGGGTTCACGCTCGGCGGCCTGGACACGACCGTGGACGGCGAGGTCCGCAACAACTCCGGCGAGCCGATCCCTGGTTTGTACGCGGCGGGGCGCACGGCGTCCGGCATCCACGGCGAGGGCTACATCAGCGGGACGTCGCTGGGCGACGGCACGTTCTTCGGCCGCCGCGCCGGGCGGGCCGCCGCCGTATCTTCGAACTGATTCGAACTGATTCGAACTGAGAGGCATGTGCATGAAGTACGCCGTCCTGCTCCCCGTGGCGGCGGGCGTGACCGCCGATCCCGCGTGGATCGGCGCCTACGTCCGGCACGCCGAAGCCTGCGGCTTCGAGTCGGTCGGCGCGGTCGAGCACGCGGTGGTGGCGAGCTCCTATTCGAGCGTCTACCCGTACGACGCGTCGGGGCGCATGGAGCTGGCCGATGACCTGGACATTCCGGATCCGTTGGATTTGCTCGCGTTTCTGGCGGGGCAGACGTCGCGGATCGGGCTCGCCACCGGCGTGCTCGTCCTCCCGAACCACCACCCGGTGGTGCTGGCCAAGCGGCTGTCCACGATCGACGCCCTGTCGGGCGGACGGTTGCGGCTCGTCGTCGGCATGGGCTGGATGCGCGAGGAGGTCGAGGCCTGCGGCGTCGACTTCGACTCGCGGGGGCGTCGCGGCAACGAGCAGCTCGAGGTGCTGCGGAAGCTGTGGGCCGACACGGCGCCTTCGGGGGCTTCGCACGACGGGGAGTTCTTCCAGTTCAAGGGTGCGATGAGCTACCCGAAGCCCGTCCAGGCAGGTGGCGTGCCCATTCACGTGGGCGGGCACACGAAGGCCGCCGCGCGGCGGGCCGGCCGGTACGGGGACGGGCTGCAGCCGCTGGGCGTGGCGGGGGACGAGCTTCGTTCGCTGGTCGCGCTGATGCGGGAAGAAGCCGAGAAGAGCGACCGCGACCCGGACGCCCTCGAACTGACGCTCGGCCACACCTTCGCCGGGATCACTCAGGAGAAGTCGGAGAAGCTCGCGGCCAAGGGCGCGGACCGCCTCGTCCTGCGCGGTGCGCCGACCACGGACCTGAACGAGGCGAAGGACGAGCTGTCGGCCTGCGCCGAGCGCCTGGGCCTTTCATGACGCTGGGAGTCGTGGACCAGATCGCCCTCGGCGATCTGGTCGCCCGGTACGCGCTGTACGCCGACCGGCGCGAGATCGACGCGATGGGGGAGCTTTTCACGGAGGACGCCGTACTCGTCCTGCCGGACGCCCCCGCCGTACTCGACCCGGTGCGCACCTTTGCCGGGCGTTCGGAGATCGCCGCCACGCTGTCGGTTCTGGATCAGATCCCGGTGACCTTCCACGCCCTCGCCGGGCAGGTGTTCGACGTCGGCTCCGAGCCTGGCACGGCCACGGGGGAGATCGCCTGCGTTGCCCACCATATGACCGCACGTGAGGACGGCAAGGTGTCCGATCTTGTGTGGCACTGCCGGTACAGCGACCTCTACCGGCTGGACGGCCAGACCTGGCGGATCGCCCGGCGCGAGCAGCGCATCGACTCGATCGAGACCCGTCCCGTCCGGAGGTGGCGGGGTGAGTGAGCGCGTGAGCGTCGTCACGGGCGGCGCGCTCGGCATCGGCGGGGCGATCTCCCGGCGGCTGGCCGCCGGCGGTGACCTGGTGATCCTGAACGACATCGACGCGGATGCCGCCGGCCGGGCTCAGGCCGACATTGAGGCCGCCGGTGGCCGGTGCGTCATTGTCGTCGGCGACATCGTTGAGGACGAGACGGTCGAACGGGTCGCGGCGGCGATTCCCGGCCGGGTGGACGTGCTGATCAACAATGTGGGCGACTTCCGTCCGGCTGCCTCGTCCTTCCAGGACAGCACGGCCGATCAGTGGCAGCGGCTCTATGAACTGAATCTGCTGCACGTCTTCAAACTGACCCACGCGTTGCTGCCGTCCATGATCGAGCAGGGTGCTGGCAGCATCGTCAACAACTCGACGGTCGAGGCGTTCCGCGGGATCCCGCAGCACCCGGTGTACTCGGCGTTCAACGCGGGCGTGTCTGCGTTCACGCGGAGCCTTGCCGTAGCGGTCGGACGACATGGGGTGCGCGTCAACGCCATCGCCCCTGATCTCGCCAATACGGAACAGACCCCGGTCGAGTGGATGCGGCGCGGCTACGACGAGGGATTGGAACACACCTGGGTGCCGCTGGCCCGCTTCGGGGAGCCGGACGACTATGCCGCAGTGGTCGCATTCCTGGCTTCTGATGACGCCCGTTTCGTCACCGGCCACACGATCCCGGTGGACGGCGGAACCCTCGCCGCGTCCGGCTGGTTCGTGCGCGCCGACGACCAGGGCTGGACGAACCGCCCCCATCGCGCCTAGGGAGTGCCGATGCCCGCGCTGCAGGACGACCGCCCGAGCCATGAGGTCACGTTCGCCGAACTGATGGCGGCCCGCGCGGACGACGACCGTCCGGCGCTGAACTTCGAGGACGCGTCCTGGACGTGGCGCGAGGTCATCAAGGAGGCTCGTCGCCGCGCGACGCTGGCCCATGCGGCGGGTGGCCATGTCGGTCTCTTCCTGGAGAACGGCCCGGAGCATTTGTTCTGGCTTCTGGGCTCGGCGTTGGCGGGCATCCCGGTCGTCGAACTGAACCCGACCCGGCGTGGTGTTGAGCTGGCTCGCGACATTGCTCATACCGATTGCGCGGTCCTGATCACGGAGACGTCCCGGGAGCCGTTGCTGGACGGTCTGGCGGACGTCCCGTCCCTGACGATCGACACCGTTGCGTACACCGACCGTCTGGCAACGACCCCGCTGGCGGACGTCCTCCCGGTCACACCCGAGACGATCTTCTCCCTGGTCTTCACCTCGGGGACGACGTCGGCCCCCAAGGCGGTGATCTGCACTCAGGGCAGGCTGGGGCGCATTGCCGTCCAGCAACGCGACCGCCGTTCACTGACCCGCGACGACGTGTTCTACGTGGTCATGCCGATGTTCCACTCGAATGCCCTGATGGCGGGCATCGCCCCGGCGGTGGCAACGGGCGGTCGCATAGCCCTGCGCCGCAAGTTCTCGGCCTCGGGCTTCCTCCCGGACGTTCGCCGCTACGGCGTCACGTTCTTCAACTACGTCGGCAAGCCGCTGAACTACATCCTGGCCACCCCCGAGAAGCCGGACGACGCCGACAACACTCTCCGCATAGCGTTCGGCAACGAGGCGAACGAACGCGACATCGCCGACTTCGCCCGCCGCTTCGGCTGCACGGTCATCGACTCGTACGGCTCCAGCGAAGGCGAGATCCGCCTGAACCGCGTCCCTGGTACACCGCCGGGCTCCCTGGGCGTGGCCGAGCCGGGCACCCTGGTCATCGACCCGGACACCCTGCGGGAATGCCCACCCGCCAAGTTCGACGCCCACGGCACGCTCCTCAACGCGGAGGAAGCGATCGGCGAAATCGTCGACACGAACGGGGCAGGCAAGTTCGAGGGCTACTACAACAACCCCGAGGCGACGGCGAAACGCGTCCGCAACGGCTGGACGTGGTCAGGCGACCTCGCCTACCGCGACGCCGACGGCTACTGGTACTTCGCCGGCCGCAACGACGACTGGCTACGCGTGGACGGCGAGAACTTCGCCGCAGCCCCCGTCGAACGCCTCCTGTCCCGCTACGACGCTTTCGCAGAGGTAGCCGTCTACGCCGTCCCGGACGACGCCGTAGGCGACCAGGTGATGGCCGCCGTAGCCCTGGCTCCAGACCACCCCTTCGACCCGGAGTCCTTCACGGCCTTCCTCCAGGCCCAACCCGACTTGGGTACGAAGTGGACGCCCCGCTACATCCGCATAGTGGACGCCCTGCCGCGCACCCCGACCAACAAGGTCATCAAGCGCCCCCTCCGCGAAACGGCCCGCAACACCCCAGACCCGATCTACGAGCACCGCAACGACACCTACGAAGTCCGTCCCTCCTGACGCCAGCGGATGCTGCCGACCCTCCTCCGGCACGTCCCGACCCCGGATGGACGGAACGTCGGCCACGTTGACCTGCGGCGTGTTGTTGTTATCGGCCTCGCCATAACAACAACACGCCGCAAGTCAACGCAGGAGCATTAGCCGAAGGTATCCTCGCCGACCTGCCGCTCGTACTCGTCCCAGAGGTCGAGCGCATCGATCAGCACGTCGTCGAGTTGCTCGGCCGCCGCCCGGTACGCCTCCGCCCGTCCGGCGGAAACGCCCGCGTCCCACACCCGGCCGTCCTGCGACCAGTCCTGGGACCGTGCGGCCTCCATCTCCGCAAGCGCCCGCCACGCCCGTGCCTCGCCAGGCAGCATCTCGAACGCCTTGCGCGCCTCAGGGCCGACACCCGCGAAGAGGAACACCACCTCCGGCCGCGGCTCCGGAGGCAGGTCGCGGACGGGCCCACGCTCGTCCCGGCATGACCCGCGCCGCCACGCAGACCGCGCACGGTGCAGCCAGTGCACGACCATCACGAGACGACCTCGAACCAGACCGTGTGGTGTCCGTTCTCCCCGCGTAGGGCACCCCAACGATCGGCCAGTTGGCTCACCATGAGGAGCCCGCGCCCGCCTTCGTCCCACGCCGACCCCTTCACCGGGATCATCGGGCACCCTGCCGAGCCGCCATCGTCCTGGATCTCCACCCGGAGCCGCTCGGCCGACACGAGCACGGTCACCCACAGCCCGCCTCCGGGTCGGCCGCTCGCGCTGTGCTGGACGGCGTTGGTCGCGATCTCGCAGACGAGCAGGTCCACGTCACCCAGATCGAACCCGTCGGCGCATCGGGTCAAGGTCACCGTCCGCCGCACCCGCGCCCGAACTTCCCGGACGTCCAGGACGCCGTCCGAGCACACCCGCTCCGCGTGCTTCTCGTCCCAGACGGTCACCGCGCGACCCCCGCGATCTGCTCGGCCGCGACACGAACCGCTCCAGCGGGAGTCCGGTGGACGGCGTCCCAGAGAAAGGACCACCCGTCACGGTCTTGGACGACGAGCACCGCCATCGACCGCCGTCGCGACAACACCGGTACCGACAGCACCGGCTCAGCTCGCCCGTCGAGGTAAAGCACCGAGCCACGCCCGAGGCTGCGCAGGCCCACCATGAGCCTGACCAGCAGTTCCAGCCGCTGGCGTGTCTCCAGCGGCACCGACATCACGTCCCCACGCCCGCCGGAAGGCGAGCAGTTGGGTAGGTTCACCATGGGTCCGACTCCTTGTCAGTCGGGTCAAGGCCCCGGGACCGGTGGTGAAAGCACCGCCCCGGGGCCGCTCCATTTCTTGCTGATTGCCTGCGGTCGACCGGCGTCCTATGGAACGCTCTGCAAAGGATGCATCACACAGAGTACGTATGCAAGGGTTGCATTAACATTGCTTGCATCCGTGATCGTTCAGGAGGCGCTGAGGGGGACGGGACCGGCCGGCATCCGCAGCCGTCACACGGAAAGGAGCCGCAGTGGGAGCGCCAACGGTGCGTCTTCGTCGCCTCGCGGCGGAGCTTCGCCAGCTGCGCAAGATCGCTGAACTCACTCGCGAGCAGGTCAACGAGCAGACTGGCATCAACGTGGCCACGCTCTACCGCATCGAGACCGCCCGCGTCCGTCCCCAGGCACGTACTCTGACCAGCCTCTTGGACGCGTACCGAGTGGTCGAGCCGAAGCGCTCCGAGCTGAGAACGTTGCTCAAGCAGTCCGCGACCCGTGGCTGGCTGCACACCTTCGCCTCGGACCTCCCAGAGCGCTACGCCTCCTACATCGAGTTCGAGTCCGAGGCGCGCGAGGTGCTGAACTACGAGTGCCTGTTCATCCCCGGCCTCCTCCAAACCGAGCGCTACGCGAGAGCCGCCATCAGCGGTGACCTGCCTGAGTCATCCCGCGAGGAAATCGAAAGCCGAGTCGACGCCAGGATGCAGAGGCAGTCGGCCCTGACAAAAGATCATCCGCTGAAGCTCTGGGCAATCGTGGACGAAGCCGCCATCCGCCGTGTCGTCGGCGGACGTGAGGTCATGCGAGAGCAGCTTGACCACCTGCTGCGCATCGCCGAACTCCCGACCGTGCATCTTCAGGTGATCCCATTCGACGCGGGCGCCCACCCAGGTATGACCGGTTCCTTCGTTGTCATGACCTTCGAAGAGGCGATTGGGCCCGACATCGTGTACATCGACAGCCAGGCGGGAGACCTCTTCCTAGAGGAAGAAGCGGACATATCTAGGTATAATCTCGTGTTCACGCACCTTCGCGCCGGAGCGCTCAGCCCGAGCGCATCCGCTTCGTTGATCGCGTCGGTGGCGATGGACGGCCATGGAGGAGCAGCACGATGACCACATCGCATGACTCGTCACGCATCCAATGGCGCAAGAGCAGCCGCAGCAGCGGCAACGGCCAGTGTGTTGAGATCGCCGGCATCGGAGTGAACATCGGTGTCCGGGACAGCAAAGCACCGGACGCCGGGCACCTCACATTCACCCGCGCGACCTGGGCCTCCCTGATGGCCGAGGCGAAGGCCGGTCAGCACGACCGGTGACTCTCCAAGACGTGGAACAGGGCATCATCCGTCCATAGGCTGGTCGTCCTGTCGTAAGAGCCCGTGGATCCCGTCCATGAGGCGTTCGAGTCGGGCGAGGGTGTCAGGATCCAGAGCGGAGTGTGTGGCGGGCTGGGGCCCAGCGGGCTGGGGCACGGCCGGCTGGGGCGGCAGCATGGCCCAAGCCACGCAGCAGGCCTCTTTGTTCTCGACCAGGAGCGGCTGAAAGTCTCTACGGTCGATTAACCCCATGCCCCAGGTGACCACGCGCTGATAGACGTCCTCAGACACGATCAGAGCCAGATTGCCGTGCTCGAAACGCGCTTTCAGGACGGGGGCGTTGAGAAGCCGAAATAGCAGATTCAGGTCGGGGCTGATTACGCCGTGCTCGTCGCGGACGAGTTCTCCGTGATGGACGGCCATCCGCAGTCGCAGCCGATGGCCCGACGGAACTGCTGTGTTGATCTGAGCGAGCCCCGTGCGGATTAAGGGCGCCAGTGGATCCACCAGGCTGTGGACGCTATAGCCGGGCGGAGCCAGCAGGAACATCCCATCACCGCGATCTTCGTACTCGCAGTCTCCCCAAGATATCTGTGCGGTCGCCGCGGCCTCCTGGATGATCTGGTACATCGAGGTGCGCATGAGACGCAGCACATTGGGGTCGGTGCTGCTGCCGAAGCCACAGATATCGAATGCGACCATGGCCCGGTACTGCGGTGGCGCCGCAACCGGCTGGTTGGACCTGCCCCTTGTACGAGGATCGTTTGATGGCGATTCGATCGTTCTCACTCGTTTCCGTAGTCTTGATGATCAATGGTGCACGCTCATGTTGCCATAGGAGGCGCCCTCATCTCTCCCATTCCAGCAAAACCGAAATTCATCTACTAAAAGCGGTAAATTTGCAGGTCAACGTCCCTCGCGGTAGATACGGAGCGGCTCATGACACATCGAAGTCGGCCCAAAAAGAGGCGTGAAAGAACACCGCTCGGTATCAGCTTTCCGGGAAGTCGGACATTACGAGCTATTGGGGCACGCGACTTTGCGGCGAAGCCAGGCCGGGCTGGGGAGCCCCGAGCCTGCCCGGAGGCTTGGGTGCGTAGTCAGTGACATCGGTCGCCGCCGGCCTTTGAGTCGTTCGCTCGGCCGATGATTGGCCGCCCCTTCGCCGTCCGGCTCAGAGACAGTTGCCGGCAGCGGCTACGAGCAGCGCGCCGAGGTTGAAGTACTGTGAAGGTCGGTCGCTACGACTCGGACGCCGACACGGCAGCGCCTGACCATCGCCTCACCGCATTCGCTTCCTTGGTCGCGGCGGTGGGTGCGGCCGCACGTGGAGCGGCCGAGGCAACCGTGCCGGGCCCGCTTGGAGCTAGGAAGTGGCGTGTCTGCGGAGAGCGCGTACTGTCGCTCCTCCCGCATGTCAGCGACGGATAGACGTTTCTGCTGCGGCGTCGAACGCCGTCTCGGGACCGCGCTGACGTGACCTTTGATGGACGGCGAGGTCGCGGGCCAGGTGCGCGCGGCGTAGGCCGTGTGAGCGCAGGTAGCGGACGTCCTCGGCCGTGTCGTACATGAGCTGGACGTGGAAGTAGTTCACGTACTCCAGGACTGCGAACAGCCCGAAGCCCAGCCCCGGCCAGCTGCCCGTCCCCGGAACGGCGACCATCCACCCGACGAGAGCCAACACCCCGACCGCGAGAAGCAGAGCAATGGCAATGCGGGCGACCACGAAGACCCCGGCACCCGGCAAGGACGCGCCAGGACCCGAGATCTGCTGGAGCTTGGCCAGCCAGTACCCGGCTCCCACCACGAGCAGGACCGCGAACAGCGCGAAACCCACCACGTTCGCCGCCGTCATCGGCAATCCGACAACACCGAACCAGACCACGGCCTGCAACGGCACGTTGAACAACTCCAGCCCAGCGAGCGACCGCAGCCGCCGCCGAACCCAGGCGCGGGAACGATGATGCATCAGGCGACGATGCTAACTCAGGCGCCAAAGCCGCAGGTAGACGCAGGTCACCAAGATCCGAAGCGAACGCGCGCTCGTCGCCGTTTTGTCCTGTCGGCGGTGTCCGCTGCTCATCGTGCGGCCACCTTGTCCCTCACGGCCCGCTACTCGGCGCACCGGGCTTCGCCCGGTGGTCGCCTCGTCCCCGGCCACCAGGAAGATCGCGGTGCGGTCTGGGCGAGGACGAAAAGCATGCGAGCGAGCACCGGTCTTGTAGCTGACTCTCCCGTCCCATTGTGGTGAGCGCTTAGCTGCGCCGTCTGCCGGACGCTTGACCGCTGGGCCTCGGGCGACAACCGCACCCGAGGGGGCGGCATTCGGGCTACCGTGGCCGCCATGGAGCAGGCTGGGTTGCCCGTCGACCCAGTCCTCTGGGAATCGGCTGGTGACTGCAGCCAGTGCTACCAGGGCTGCCACGACTCCCCGAAGGCGATATAGCGTGAGCAAACGGCGGTGGGAGGACCTTCCTGGCGTGGTTCGGGCAGCCGTGGAGGCCCGTTGTGGGACGGTACTCAAGGCTGAGGCCGCGGAGCGGGGCATCATGCCGGGGGTGGCGGCGAAGCTTCGTGTGGAAGGCGGAAACGTCTTCCTCAAGGGCGTTCCGGCCGACGATCCCGCCGCTCGCCTCTACCTGCGTGAGCGAGCGGCGAACCTTGCCCTTGCCCCATCCGCCCCGGCGCCTCGAATGCTGTGGTGCGCCGACGTCGGCGGTTGGCACCTGCTGGTGTTCGAGCACATCGATGGCGCGCGGAGCGCCGACCTGTCGCCCGGGTCTCCGGACCTGCCCGGCGTGATCGACACCCTGGCACGGCTTGGAGCGACGGGCGACGCGCTGCCGTGCGTCACGGTCAACCTGGATTTGCTTCATAGGGTCGCGGCTGAGTTGTTGGGAATGGAGCCGCGGAAGTCGTGGTGGGGGATGTATGCCGAGGCGCTCGAAGGACTGTCGGCGGAGTCACTGAAAGGGGAGACGCTGCTGCACTATGACCTGCACAGCGGAAATCTCCTCACGGCCGGTGAGAACGTCCACGTCATCGACTGGTCCTTCGCATGCCGGGGGCAAGCGTGGATTGATGCCGCGCTGCTCGTCCCTCGGCTGGTTGAGGCCGGGCACAGCCCCGCGCAAGCCGAAGCGCTCGTTGCAGCACATCCCGGTTGGAACGCGGCTCCGGCCGATGCGGTCACCGGCCTCGGCGCGCTGTGGACGATGTTCCGCGAGTACAAGGCCATGCACGGGCAAGAGGGCATGCATGCCTCCCGGGCCAGTGCAGCGCAAGCGGGCCGAGCCTGGGTCACTCACCGGACAAAGTGACGGAGCCCTACCGTCGCGTTCTGCCATCTCCGGGGGCCGCGCGAGGATGGGGGTATGTATTGCCTTGAGGCGGTCGTGGCCACCGAAGCCGTGCTCCGCGAACTGGCCGCCGGTGTTCCTGAGGCGCGTGTCGTTCTCCTCGGCCAACATCTCTCGCTCCTGCCGATGACCAACGCTCTGTTCGACGCGGTCACGGTGGCCGGAGCACCCGAACTTGATGGGTTCTGGAAGGCGCCCGCAGGTCTCGGGCGCCTGCTGGCCGCATGCTCGGCGACAGGACCGGCGGCCTACGTTGAGGCTGACTACTTCGGCGGGACAGGGACGCAGGCCGCGCAGGTCTGGCACGCGGGGAAGGTGGTTCTCGGCCCCCTGCACAAAGGCGAGCGGGAAACGTCCGCGGCCGGGGGTAGCCCGATCTCCCAGGCACTCCGACGACTCGGGGCCGCTAAGGGCGATCACGTCGACGAGTTCGACGCCGTCGGCCTCGGCCGTCACCGCCGCACCGACGACTGGCTACCGCCATGAACTGATCGTCCGCAGAGAGCGCGGACGCCGTCCGCACCACCGCAGACCAGCCTCCCAACACCACAACATGTGCATGCGCGGCCGGGGCGAGGCCGCGGGCGGCTGCAGGGGTGCCTTCAGTGTATTGACAGGTGCCTGTCTATTTTCTAGATTTAGCCAGGTACCTGTCTAATGTGTCTTCCGGCTCAAGGAGAACGCCATGCCCACTGCGCGTGTTCTGGACTCGACGATCTTCTATCGGGAGGTCGGTTCGGGGGCGATTCCGCTGGTCTTCCTGCACGGCAACCCCACGTCGTCCTATCTGTGGCGGCACATCCTGCCTGTCGCCGGGGTGTCCTCGCGGTGCCTGGCGCCCGACCTGATCGGCATGGGCGAGTCGGGCAAGCCCGACATCGACTACAGCTTCGACGACCATGCCCGGTACCTCGACGCATGGTTCGACGCTCTGGCGCTCGACCGGGTCGTGCTGGTCGGTCATGACTGGGGCGGCGCCTTGGCCTTCGACTGGGCCGCCCGCCATCCGGGACGGGTGGCTGGCATCGCCTTCACCGAGACGATCGTGAAACCGATGTCGTGGGAGGAGTTTCCCGCGGGCGCGCGGCCGCTGTTCGAAGCGATGCGTACGCCCGACGTGGGCGAGGCGATGATCCTGGACGAGAACGCCCTCATCGAGCAGGCGCTGCCGCGCACCGTCCCCGGGCTGAGCGAGGAGGACTTGGCGGTCTACGCCCGTCCGTATCCCACTCGGCGGAGCAGGGTGCCGCTGCTGCAATGGCCGCGGTCGATGCCGCTGGACGGCGAACCCGCCGACGTCGTCGCCAGGATCGACGCCTACGGCCGATGGCTGGCCGACAGTGCGGACGTCCCGAAGCTCCTGATCGCCTTCGAGCCCGGCGAGAGCACGATGATGAACAAGCAGATCATCGACTGGTGCGCCGCCCACATGTCCGCCCTGCGGATCGAGACGCACGGGACGGCCGGGCACCACACCCCCGAGGACCGGCCCGAGGCCATCGCCGAATCGCTCGTCGCCTGGCTGGACGGGCACGGCCTGCTCACCGGCGGGGAGGGCTGAGCACGATGCGAGCGATCCGACAGCATGCGTTCGGCGGCCCGGAGGAACTGCGGCTGCAGGACGTGCCCGACCCCCGTCCGGCCGCTGGCCAGGTGCGGATCCGCGTCGAGTCGGCAGGCGTTCACCTACTGGACACGGTCATCCGCGAGGGAGGAGGCGCGCCCCGCGTCGTGCCCCGGCTGCCCATGACGCCGGGCCGCGAGGTCGCCGGCGTGATCGACGAGGTCGGCGCCGGCGCCGACACCGCCCTCACCGGTCGGCGCGTCGTGGCCGACCTCGGTCCGGCCGGCGGCGGGTACGCCGAACTGGCGCTGGCATCCGAGGCGGCCGTCCACATCCTGCCGGACGGCGTCGACGCCGACTCGGCCGTGGCCATGGTCGGCACCGGCCGGACGAGCATGGCGATCCTCGAACTCGCGGCACCGGCCGCCGACGACGTCGTCCTGGTCACCGCGGCCGCCGGCGGGATCGGAACCCTGCTGGTGCAGGCGTGCCGCGCGGCCGGCGCGACGGTCGTCGGCGTCGCGGGCGGATCCGGCAAGGTCGCGGTCGCCCGTGCGATCGGTGCCGACCACGCGATCGACTACACCCGCCCCGACTGGCCCGACGAGGTGCGGCGGGCGGTGGAGGGCCGGCCGGTGACGCTCGCCCTCGACGGCGTCGGCGGCCGGATCGGCCGCAGCGCCCTGGAACTGCTCGGCGTCACCGGACGCCTGGTCATGTTCGGTTCGTCCTCGGGGTCCCTGACCGAACTGTCGGCCGCCGACCTGTTCGGCCGGGGCATCAGCGCGGCCTCCGCCGTCGGCGCGCGCATCATCCAGCGTCCAGGCGGAACCCGGACGCTGGAGCGCGACGCCCTCGAGGCGCTCAACGGCAAGCGTCTCATCCCGCTGATCGGCCGGCGGTTCGACCTCGCGGAGGCCCCGGCCGCCCACACCGCCCTGCAATCGCGCGCGACCACCGGAAAGACGGTCCTGCGCCCATGACCCGCCCTGTCCGCTGCGCTGCGCTGCGTTGCCGGACGTCACCGTCCCGTCCCGCTCGACCGGGGCCGACCGGTCCGGTGGGTTCCACCGTCGCGGTCACATTCGGCTAGTCGGCCCCATCGATCGAGGTCAGGCGATCGGCGGCGTCCGGGTCCGCTTCGCCGATGCGATCCAGCAGGCGGTGCAGGAGAGTGCGGAGAGTCTCGAACTCCTCAGGACTGGTCAGTTCGGTCCACCGTTCCTCGATCCGGCGCCCCGCGCCCGCCGCCTGCGGCTGGACGTCTCGTCCGCGTTCGGTGAGCATGACCAACCGGGACCTGCCGTCGCGGGGATTGGGACGGCGTTCCAGATAGCCGTCCCGCTCGAGCTGGTCGACCGACTGCGCCATGGTCTGCTTGCGGACGCCGGCGCGCACGGCCAGGTCCCGCACTGTGATCCCCTCGGGGGGGACGAAGGGGAACACCTTCGCGTCCCCGGACCGGATGTCACCGAAGCCCGCCTCTGCCAGCGCCGTCTCGATGCCGGCGGTGTACTCGCGATGAAGCAGACGTAGCAGAAGCGACATCCGCGGTCGCTTCTCCGAAGGGTCTCCGTACGTATCGACAGCCACCTGTCCAGCTTCCACAGCGGTCGGGTTCCTGTCCAGCCCGCCGCGATCAAGAAGCCGCATTGCGCCGAGCGGCCACTGTGCTTCGGCGACGGTCACCGTCCTAACGTTGGCGCATGCTCAAGACGCCGTCACGGGTCGAACTGCGCCCGCTCACCCGCTCCGACCAGGACGAGTTCTGCTCGCTTGTGCGGGCCAGCACCGAATTGCACCGTCCGTGGATGCGACTGCCCGCGACCGCGGAGGAGTTCCAGGCTTGGATGCGCCGCTTCGACGACGGCACCAACCGGGGCTTTCTGGTCCGTGTCCGGGAGACCGGCGCAGCCGCCGGCATGGTCAACATCAACTCGATCATCCGGGGCCGCTACCAGGGCGCGTCCCTCGGCTACGCGGCCTTCGCCCCGTCCGCCGGACGCGGCTACATGACCGAAGGGCTCGCCACCGCCCTGCAGCACGCCTTCACGGAACTGCGGCTGCACCGGCTGGAAGCCAACATTCAGCCGGCGAACACCGCCTCCTTGGCGATGGTCCAGCGGCTCGGCTTTCATCATGAAGGGCTTTCGCCCGCCTACCTCTACATCGATGGAGACTGGCGGGACCACGAACGCTGGGCCATCACCGCACCGAAACCTTGGACGCCCGACCCGACGCTCCCCGAGGTCTAAGCCGCGTGGCGCCACGAGGCATGGCAGTCAGTAACCCGGGACGGCTTCCCGCAGGAACGCTTCGACCTGGCGATGAGCCGATTCGGCAATGTTCTCGCTCTCCGATCCGTCGACCGTGCGCGGGCTCTTGGAAACTGCCGGCTCGCGGACATCGCCATCACCGAGGTCTGTGAACCGGTCTATTACGGACCGGACGTGGACGCCGCCCTCGACTGGGGCCGCGGCTTCACCTGCGGGTACGTCGGGGGCGCTGAGACTTTTCGGGGATGTGTCGTGTTCGGGGGTGCGGCAATCGTCTTGTTGGTGAGGACGATTGTCGGCCGCGGAGGAGGCGAGGGTGCCATGCCGGACGAGGACAGCAAGCGAGCCGCGCACCGGGCGCTGGTGGAGCGGGTACTGAGCGGGGACGGGACGGCGTCTGCGGAGCAGCGGGCGCGTGCCTTCGGGAATGAGGGCCTCTCCCCGCCGCTGGACGCGCTGGTCGGCAAGGTCGTCGACCGGCCCGCGCAGGTGGCCGAGGCGGATCTGGCGGCGGTGAAGGCGGCGGGATACAGCGAGGACCAGGTCTTCGAGCTGGTCGTGTGCGCGGCGGTGGGGCAGTCCGAGCGGTTGTACGCCGCCGGGCTGGCGGCTTTGGCCGAAGCGACCGCGGAGGAGGGGCCGGGTCATGCGTCTTGACATTCTCAATCGCGGTTACAGCCGGAAAGACAAGGTCCTGTTCGGGGCCATCCGGTTGTTCTCCGGGCGCCCGCTACCGGACGCCGCCAAGCTGGTCTTCTATCGGCCCGACTTCTACGGTGCCCGCGCCAAGGAGTTCACCCACGAGGCGATGCGCGGGCCGTCCGACTGGTCGGTGGGGGACCGGGAGTTGATGGCCGCTTACGTCTCCAAGGTGAATGGCACCGCTTTCTGCATTGGCGCGCACGCCGCCTGCGCGCGTCTGGCGTATCAGGACGGGACGCGTGTCGCGGCGGCGCTGGACGACCTGGAATCGGCGCCCATCGAGGAGCCGCTGCGGGCGACGCTGCGGATGCTCGGCAAGCTGACGAGGGAGGGGACAGTCGGCGCCGACGACATGCGGGACGTGCTGGCCGCCGGGGTCTCGCCGAGGCAGGCCGAGGACGCGCTGGCCGTCTGTGCCGCCTTCACCGTCACCGACCGCCTCGCCGACGCCTTCGGCTTCGAACTGCTCAGCCAGGAGGGTTTCGACGCCGGAGCCAAGTACCTGCTCAAACGCGGTTACCACTAGACCTGCGGTCGGATGGCATCGATACCGGCTTTCCGGATGATGCTCTTGTGATCGGACTTGGTTCCGGGCATCGTCGTCGGCGGCGGATGCCCGGCATCGGCGCGGCGAAAGGTTGGTGACGCGGCGCGGCGGACAGTTGCCTCGTTCCCGTGAAAAGGTCGTTTCTGATCAGCGGCGGACGCGGGGAGGACGTGCGGGGTGTCGGGTGAGAAGGTAAAGCCGCTCCAGGCGGGCGATCCGAAAAAGGTCGGGCAGTACCGGCTGCTGGCGCGGCTCGGGGCGGGCGGGATGGGCCGGGTCTACCTGGGCCGCTCGAAGGGCGGACGGCCGGTCGCGGTCAAGGTGATCCACCCGTACCTCGCCGAGGATCCGCAGTTCCGGCGGCGCTTCGAGCACGAGGTCGCGGCGGCGCGGCGGGTCGGGGGCATCCACACCGTGCATGTGGTGGACGCCGACACCGGCTCCGATCCGCCCTGGCTCGTGACCGACTACATCGCCGGCCCGTCGTTGCACGAGGCCGTCGCCGCGCACGGCGCGTTCTCCGAGGAGGCGGTCGCGGGGCTGGGGGCGGGGCTCGCCGAAGGGCTGATGGCGATCCACGAGCGGGGCGTCGTCCACCGGGACCTCAAGCCCGGCAACGTGCTGCTCGCCCAGGACGGGCCCCGCATCATCGACTTCGGCATCGCACGGGCCCTCGACGCCACCTCGCAGTCCAGCACCAGCGTGGCCGGCACGCCCGGGTTCATGTCGCCCGAGCAGCTCCGGGGCGGCGAGGTAGGGCGGGCCAGCGACGTGTTCTGCCTGGCCGCCGTGCTGGCCTTCGCCGCCACCGGACGGCGGCCGTTCGGGGACGGCCCGATCGACGCCCTCGGCTACCGCGTCGTCAACGAGGACCCCGACCTGGACGGCGTGCCGGAGCCGCTGCTCCCGCTGATCGAGGCCGGCCTGGCGAAGGACCCCGCCGACCGTCCCGCCCCGGCGGAGTTCCTCGACCGCTGCTCCGAGCTCGTGCAGGACGGGGACCTTACGCTGCCGAAGCCCGTCGCCACGATGATCGCCACGCGCGTGGCGGAGACGGACGTGCTGGCGCCCCCGGCCGGGGGCGCGCCGCGGATCCCGCCGCTCGGCCGGCCGAAGCCCCCGCTGATCGCGGCCGCGGCGGCGGTGCTGGGCGTCCTCGTGATCGCCTTCGCCGTCTGGGCCATCGGGAACGGCGGGGAGGAACCGGCCGCACCCGCTGCCGCGGCGACCACCGCCGGCACGGCCCGCCCGTCCTCGACTCCTACGACGCCCAGCCCCCGGGCGTCCGGCGCGAGCACGCCTGACAGCGCCGTCCTCCCCGACTCCACCCGCGCGGCGTTCGAGAAGATCTCCGTCGGCGACTGCCTGGACGCCCACCGGGACGCCCACGACTTCGACAAGTGGAGCAGGAGCAAGCCGCGCGCGATCGGCTGCGGCCGCGCGGACGCCTACGTGAAGGTCTTCAAGGTGGCCGACGACCCAGCCGCCTGCCGCGGCAGCAGCGAGCTGGAAGGGCAGTCGCGGTGGAGCCATGGCGAGGAGGGGAACGAGATCGTCCTCTGCGTGCGGCGCCAGTTCCGCGCGGGCCAGTGCTTCCTGGCCCACAACGGTGCGGAGAAGGACACGGTCTCCGTCAGCGAAGCCGACCTGATGACCTCGTGGCCCTGCGGGGACGGCTCCGCTCCGGGGGACTACGAGTTCGTCCTCCGCATCACCGCGTACACCACCGGCGCATGCCCGTCCGGTGGCAAACGGGTCCGCTTCGATATCCGCGGCCGCACCCTCTGCACCCGCATCGTCTGAGCACCGCGCCGGGCGATCCGCCGGTATGGACGGCCAGCGACGGAACCGACCGCGTGCGGCTCCATGCGACATTCCGTGAATTCCTGCTGTCCATTCTGGACGGCGCCGGCCATGCGGTGGAGATCCAATGAATCATGACGCGTTCTCGGTCGTGCGGTTCCGGGACCGGCTGCTGGCCGAGGGCCTCGCGGGCCCCGGCGACTTCGCCGGCTGCTCCGACGAGGAGATCGCCGCCGTGATGCGGGCGCAGCGGGTCGTCGCGCTGCCCGCGCTCTACCGGGACTTCCTCGCGGTGCTGGGCAAGCGCCCCTACCCGCTGATGCAGGGCACCGACTGGGCCTACCGCGACCTCCTCGAACTGCGGCAGGACGCGGCCGAACTGCTCGAAGAGAACGACCTCGATCCGTCCATGCTGGACGACGCGCTCGTCATCGCGATGCACCAGGGATACGTCCTGTACTACATCCCGCGCGCCTCGACCGCCCCGGCCGACCCGCCGGTGTGGACGTACGTGGAAGGCGAGGAGCCGTCCGAGGCGTTCCCCACGTTCCGCGAGTTCCTGGTCTCGCTGGAGAACATGCGTCGCCGCGAGGTGGCCACCTACCGCGACCTGGAGGCGTCCGGCCGGTTCAGCATGACCCGTGTCGAGGACGACGGCTGACCATGGAAGGCAACGTCGTCACCGCCGACCTGAAGGCCGCCGGCGTCCGCGACTCGTTCGACGGGGTGACCGGCGAGGGCCGTCCGCCCGCCCCGCCACGCTTCAGCACGCCCGAGCCCGCCCATGCCGAGTATTTCGTCCTGGAGGCCGCCGCCGAACCCTTCACGCCCGACCAGGTCAACCCGCGGATCGAGGTGACCCTGGTCGAGGCGTGACGGCCGCATGCCCGCACCGCGCGGTCTAACGCGGAGGCCGGCCGCCGGTGGAGCGGGTGCCGATGCGGGTCATCAGGTCGTCCAGGCTCTGGGTGAACGCGGCCATCTGGCGGAGGCCCTGGTCCTGGGCCTCGCGCAGCCGCTCGGCGAGGACGTCCGGGTCGATCGCGGTGTCGGCGGTCTGCGACCGCGAGCGCAGCTCGCGCAGCGCCGCGTTGACGTGCCCGTCAGGTCAGGAGGACGACCTTGCCGCGGCCGTGGCCGGTGGCCACCTCGCGGTGGGCGTCGGCGGCGCGCTCCAGCGGGAACGCCGCGCGCACGTGGATGCGCAGGCGGCCCTCGTCGTAGAGGCGCGCGGCCTCGGCAATGCGGGCCACCGACCGCTTCGTGGGCGGGATCGTCCGGACGCCGAGGTCGGCGGCGCGGGCGTGGTCGACCAGCGTGAAGATGCGGGTCGGGTCCTTGACCAGGTTGAGCGACACGTCCAGCGCGTGGCCGCCGGCGCCGTCCAGGGCGGCGTCCGCGCCGTCCGGTGCCAGGGCGCGCACGCGCTCCTCCAGCCCGTCCCCGTAGACGACCGGGATCGCGCCGAGCGACCGGAGGTAGTCGTGGTTGGCCTCGCGCGCGGTGCCGATGACCGTTGCACCGGCGATGCGGGCCAGCTGGACGGCGACCGTCCCGACACCGCCCGCCGCCGCGTGGACGAGGAGGGTGTCACCCTCCCCGACCGCCATCTCCTCCAGCGCGATGTGCGGGGTCATGACGGCGGCGGGGAAGCCGCCCGCCACGTCCCACGGCATGCTCGCGGGCTTGGCCGTCACCGCGTCCGCCGGGACGACGACGTACTCGGCGTAGGCGGTGAGACGGCAGTAGCCCAGCACCTCGTCCCCCGGCCGGACGGTGGTGACGCCCGCGCCGACCTCGTCCACGACGCCCGCGTACTCGTTGCCGGGGACGCGCGGAAAGCCCTCCGGCGTCCCCGGCGGCGACCACCCCTCCCGGATGGCCACGTCGTACGGCTGCACCCCGGCCGCCACCACCCGGACCCGCACTTCGCCGGGACCGGTCTCCGGCGCCGACACCTCCAGCACCTGCAGCACGTCCGGCCCGCCCGGCTCGGTGAATCCCACGATCCGCATGTCGTCCCCCATCATCGGCATTGTCGATCAAGGGAGACGCTAAGACCTCGACCAAACTTGAGGTCAAGCCGGGCAAGGCGGGCGAGCCGGCCGGCCGGACGGGGTCAGCCGGTCGGCTGGGGCTCCGGGTCGCCCTCGGCCGGGGCGACCAGCAGGCCGACCGAGTCCGAGCTGCGCACCCACGCCCCGGTGATCCGGCGCTCGTCACCGGGGCGCCAGCCCGCGGGCGGGTCGTACATGGAGCCGGAGCCGTCCGCCTTGAAGGCGCCGATGGAGAAGGCCGCGGTGAGCCCGCGCGTGCGCAGGTCCGCGAGCGCCCGGCCGGTGGTCAGGCCGGTGAGGCGGAGGCTCTCCGGGTGATCGCCCTGCGCCGGCCGGGCGTCCCCGTAGACCTCGCCGGGCCGGGCCTTGCGGCCGATGACGATCTCGCCGCCCGAGGTCCGGAACAGGGGCCCGCTGAGCCGGACCTTGAGCGGGCAGGCGTCCTGGCCGGGCGGGCACTTCAGGACCGTCGTGAACGACCCTTTCCCGCTGTCGGCCGGAAAGTGCGTCCCGGGCGGCGCAGGCAGGGAGCCGACGCTGATGACGTCGCGCTCGTGCGCCGGCGACACCGGCACGATGCTGAGCTTGACGCGCAGCCCGACCTTGGCGAACGCCTCCTGGAACTCCTGCTGGTCGGCGAAGGCGTCCTTGACCTCCACCTCGTACGCGCCGTCGGCCACGTCGATCCGCACGGCGGCGTTGGCGTAGGCGTACAGCGGGCCCGAGTCCTGCGCGGACAGGACGAGGACCGACGCGGCCGCGGCACCGGCCACCGCCACGCCGATGGCGGGACGGGCGAACCGGGGGAGGCGGGGGAGGCGGCGGCGTCGCGGTGCCGGGTCCTCCGCGGTGGTGATGGCGGCGAGCAGGGCCCGGGCGCCCGCACCGGACGGGTCGCTGGTGATGTCGCCGTCGCGCACGGGGTTCAGACCCGCCACGAGGTCGTCGATCGAAGACGTCATGCCAGCTCACTCCCATGCAGAACGGACCGGGACGGCGGCGTGGGCGGTCCCGGGTGGTCGACGCCCGCGGCGCGCAGGGCGCGCGCGAAGCGCCGGCGGGCGCGGTGCAGGCGGACGCTCACCGCGTTGCGGGAGCAGCCGAGCACCGTGGCGATCTCGGTGATGGACAGGCCCTCCCAGCCGAGGAGGGCGAGGACCTCCCGGTCGCGGCCCGGCAGGGCGCGGAAGACGTCGGCCACGGCCGAGCCGTCGCGTGCGGGCGCGGCCGGCGGCAGTTCGGCGCGCAGCGCCGCCGTCTTGAGCGAGTGGCGGACGACGCCGCGGCGGTGGTTGGCGAGGACGCGGCGCGCCACCCCGTACAGCCACAGCCGGGCCTCGCCGCCCGCCGGCATGTCGGCCGCGCGGCGCCAGGCGATCGTGAACGTCTCGGCGACGACGTCGGCCGCGTCCTCGGGGGAGTCGCAGCGGCGCAGCGCGTAGCCGAGCAGCGGTTGGTAGGTCGCGGCGTAGACGGCCGCGAAGTCGTCCTCATCCATGGGGCGTCCCCGGCAATGTGGCCTCCTGTGGTCGGTGGTCACCTGCACATGTCGGGACGCCGCCCGGATCTTTCACCCCGCGAGGAAATCGATCTCCGGGACCCCGCGCACAGAGCGGCCCAGGGGCAGGAGGACTTCCTGAAACCCCTGGGCCGCGATCAGCACGTCGAAGACGAAGGTCAGGACGGGTCGGGCAGCATCCGCTTCATGGCCTCGTGGGCGCCGAGGACCTTCCGGTCGCGCGGGAAGCCCGCCCGCTTCTGCGCCGCCTCGTAGTTGCCGCCCGCGACCCAGATGGGCCCGTCCTTCAGGTGCTCCAGCCCCTCGCGGGCGATGTCGTCGGGCTCGGCGACGTTCAGGCCCGGCATGTCCATGTTGAGGCCGGCGCGTTCCATCGCCGGGGTCCGCGTCACGCCGAGGACGAGTTCCAGGACGTCCACCCCTTGCTCGCGCATCTCCAGCCACAGGCCCTCGGCGAACACGCGGCCGAACGACTTCACCGCCGAGTAGATGCTGATCTGCGCCTGCCCCATGTAACCGGCGAGCGAGCCGACCAGCAGCAGACCGCCCCGTCCGCGCTCCTTCATCAGCGCGCCGAAGTGGTGCGTGAAGGCGAGCTGCGCGGTGATGTTGAGGTCGATGACGCCCTGGAAGCGCTCCAGGTCGCCGGTGACGAACTCGTGCCCGTAGCTGTTCGCGCCCGCGTTGAAGATCATCAGCCCGACGTCCAGGCCGTCGGTGACCTCGCGGACCTTCTTCAGCGGGTCCGGGGAGATGAGGTCCAGCTCCACCGTGCGGACCTCCACCCCCTTCGCCCGGACGGCCTCGGCGGTCTCCGCCAGCGGGCCGGGCTTGCGGGCGATCAGCACCAGGTTCAGGCCCGCGTCGGCGAGGCGGTGTGCGAACGCGGCGCCGACCCCCTCCGAGCCGCCCGCGATGACGGCCCACGGGCCATATTCGTCGATCATTGCTCTCCGTCCAGGTCCGGGGTCCAGGCGACGCCGTTGATGTGCGAGCCGCCGTCCGCGAACAGGGTGTTTCCGGTCAGGTAGCGGGCGCCCTCGGACGCGAGGAACACCGCCACCGGTGCGATGTCGGTCTCCGGGTCGCCGAGGCGGCCCATCGGGTTGGCGCGGTCGGCGGCGGCCTCGATCTCCGGATGCTCGGACGCCATCCGCCGGAACGCCGCGCTCTTGGCGCCCGGGCAGATCGCGTTCACGACGACCCCGGTCGGCGCCCATTCGCGGGCGGCCGTGCGGGTCAGCGTCCGGAGGGCCTCCTTCGCCGAGTTGTACTCCAGGGTGCCCATGTGGGCGTTGACCCCGTTGAGGGAGCACATGTTGATGACGCGTCCCCACCCGCGCGCCTTCATGTGGGGGAACGCGGCCTGCATCGCCCACAGCGGGCCGTAGTAGCCCATCGCGAAACCGCGGGCGAGCTGCTCGCCGGTCTTGTTCTCGACGCGGCCGACGGTCCCGGCGCCCCAGGCGTTGTTCACCAGGACGTCCACCGAGCCCCACGTGTCGACCGCCGCGGCGACCATGGCCTCGACCTGGGCCCGGTCGGTCACGTCCGTCCGGACGAACCGGGCGTTCTCCCCGATCTCGGCGGCCACCGCGGCGCCGGTCTCCTCGTTCAGCTCCGCCACCAGGACGCGGGCGCCCTCGGCGGCGAAGCGGCGGGCGACGCCGCGTCCGATGCCGTCGCCCGCGCCCGTCACGACCGCGACGCGGCCGGCCAGCTCACCGCGCCGTCCGGTCGACTCACCCATCGACGACCTTGACGGAGCCGGTGAGCGCCGCCTCCTGGATCGCCGAGCGCAGCGCCGGGCAGGTGTCGTGCGGATCCTCGATGCCCACGCACGCGGCCCGCGCGGCGGCGTTCCACTGGATGCTCGTCTGCTCCCAGGTCGACTTGCGCACCAGCACCTGCGCGGCGCAGCGGCGGCAGGCGACCGGGACCAGCGGGCCGTCCAGCAGCCGCTCGTCCTGGCGGGACGTCACGCCGAGGCCCCCTCGGCGTCCAGGCGCGCGAGGTTCGCCTCGACCTCCTTCTTCCAGGACTCCACCGGACGGGTCGTGTCGATCTCGAACTCGAACCGGTCGGTCATCTCCGGCTTGACCTCGGCGGCGTCCACGTAGAACTGCTCGTACCAGCGGCGCAGCTGGTAGACGGGGCCGTCCTCCTCGCACAGCAGCGGGTTGTCGATGCGGGTCTTGTTCTTCCAGATCTCGACGTCCTGCTGGAAGCCGACCAGGATGAACTCCGACAGCTTCTGCGCGGTCGCCTCGGCCGCCTCCGGCGGCAGCTTGTCGCTGTGCTGCACGATGATCCCCGAGTGCAGCGAGAACGAGTTCTCGTCGATCGGGTAGTGGCAGTTGATCAGGACGGAGGTCAGGTCGTACCCCTCGTAGTGGTACGTCAGCTCGTCGATCATGAACGAGGGGCCGTGGTAGGACGCGACCGAGGTGTTGCCGAGCATCCGCGGCCCGCCGCCGCCGGAGCCCTCGCGCCTGCGGCGGGAGTCCTCCCGGGTCACGCCCTTCATGATCTGCGTGGCGGTCTGGCCCTCGAAGATGTTCTTGAAGTACGTCGGGAACGACTGGTGGATGTAGAAGAAGTGGGCCATGTCGACCACGTTGTCGATGACCTCGCGGGCGTTGGTGTGGACGATCTGCTCCGTCCAGCGCCAGTCGGTCCAGTCGTCGCGCGTGGCGCCCGCGATCACCGGGATCCGCACGTCCTCCGGCGGCTGCTTGCCCTCCGGGTCGTTCCAGACGAACAGCAGCTTGTCCTGCTCCATCGTCGGCCACGCGGAGGTCCGGGCGCGCAGCGGGACGCGGCGCGAGTACGGGATCTGCTTGCAGCGCCCGTCGCCGCCCCAGCGCCAGTCGTGGAACGGGCACGCGATCTCGTTGCCCTTGACCGTGCCCTGGGACAGGTCGCCGCCCATGTGCCGGCAGTACCCGTCCAGGACGTTCGTCTTCCCGTCCGCACCGGTGAAGACCACGAGCTTCTGCCCGAAAGCCTGGACCGTGTGGGGCTTGCCGTCCTTGAACGTCTCGGCCAGCCCGAGGCAGTGCCATCCCCGGGCGAACCGGGAGGAGACGGCCTCCGCCTCGATGGCGCGGACGGCGTCCGACTCGGTTGCGGTCACGTGGATCATCCCTTCAACGATGGATGCGTGATTCGAACGTTAGGTCGCAGGTCACCGTCCCGACCCGGGAGTCCCGGTGGCCGGGACGCGGGGCCCCTCGACGGTGCCGCGGCGTGGTCTGCTCCAATGGTCGGACTAGGGAAGACGGGAGTCGACGGATGAGCAACGAGGTCCTGGACGCCGTGCACGGGCTGCTGCCGGGCATCGCCGAGCGGGCCCGGTCCGTGGACGAGAAGGGCCGGATCCCCGCCGAGACGATACGCGACCTGACGGCCGCCGGCGTGTTCCGGATGCTCCAGCCGACCCGCTACGGCGGCGCCGAGGACGACCCGGTCGCCTTCTACGAGGTGGTCCGGGCGATCTCCGGCGCCTGCGGCTCCACCGGCTGGGTATCGGCGATCCTCGGCGTCCACTCCTGGCACCTCGGCCTGTTCGCCGACGAGGCGCAGCGCGAGGTGTGGGGCGCCGGGCCCGACACCCTGATCTCCTCGTCCTACTCGCCCATCGGCCGCCTCACCCCGGTCGACGGCGGCTACGAGCTCAGCGGCCACTGGTCGTTCTCCTCCGGCGTCGAGTTCGTCTCCTGGGCGCTGCTCGGCGCCCTCGTCGTCGGTGCGGAGGGCCGCCCGGTCGACTTCATGACGGTGCTCGTACCCAAGCGCGACTACGAGATCCGCGAAGTGTGGGACTCGATGGGCCTGCGCGGCACCGCGAGCGACGACATCGTCGTCGACCGGGCGTTCATCCCGTCCCACCGCGCCATGCGCAACTTCGAGCAGGCCCAGCTCCGCAACCCCGGCCGCAAGGTCAACACCGGCCCGCTCTACCGCATGCCGTTCGGGACGATCTTCACCAGCACCGTCACCGCCAGCGTGATCGGCATGGCGGCCGGCTGCCACGACCTCTACGTGGCGAAGATGCGCGACCGGATCCGGCTCAGCCTCGGCGGCGGCCGCTTCGTCGAGGACCCGCACGCCCAGGTCGCCGTCGCCCGCGCCGCGTCCGAGATCGACGCCGCCGTCCTGCAGACGGACCGGAACGTCCGGGAGATCCACGAGTACGCGACCCGCAACGAGAAGATCCCGATGGAGCTGCGGCTGCGCGCCCGCCGCGACCAGGTCCGCGGCACCGAACGCGCCATCCAGGCGATCGACATCCTCTTCAAGACCGCCGGCGGTAACTCTCTGCACCGCGGCAACGTCATCGAGCGCGCCTGGCGCGACGCCCACGCCGGCAGCGTCCACGTCGCCAACGACATCGAACACGCCCTGTCCATGTGGGGCCGCGGCGTCTTCGGCCTGAAGGTCGAGGACAACCTCGTCTGACCCGCCCGCGCGGGTCAGGCTCCGCGGCCGGGGAGCATGGCCAGGGCCTTGGTGCGCTGCGCGACGAGGTCGTCGTAGGTGCCGTCGCGCTCGGCCCAGCGGTGCGTGCGGACCCCCTGCACGAGGATCTCGTGCGGGGTGGGCTCGGCCGAGAGCAGCTGCATGACCTCGGTGGCGAAGTCGTCGAGCGGCAGCGCGTTCGGGTTCACCTTCTCCTGGCCGGCCGTCGCGACGGCCGGAGGGACGAGTTCCACGACGCCGACCCCCGTCCCGTCGAGCTGCGCGCGCAGCGCCTCGGAGTAGGCGTGCACGGCGGCCTTCGAGGCGGCATAGGTGGGCATGGGCGGGAACGGCAGGAAGGCGATGCCGGAGGTGACGGTGATGAAGGTGCCCGCGCCCCGCCGGACCAGGTGCGGGGTGAAGGCGTCGATGACCCGGATGGTGCCTACCAGGTTGGTGTCGATCGTCGTCTCCGCCGCCTCGAAGTGCGCGGGATCGCGCAGGTCCTCCAGGAGCATGACGCCCGGCATGGTCACCACGGTGTCCAGCTCGGGATACCGGGCGAGCACGGCGTCGCGAGCACGTGCGACGGAGGCGCCGTCGGTGACGTCGATGCCGAAGGTGCCGAAGCCTTCTCCGGCGAGTTCCGCGAGTGCCTCCGCGCTGCGGCCGCCGACGGCCACGGTGCTGCCCGCCGCGGCGAACCGGCGGGCCAGCTCCCGTCCGATGCCGGAGGTTCCGCCGACGATGAGGACGGTGCGGTTGGAGAGATCCATGAGGTCTTCCCTTCAGCGAAGCTCACTGTCCTTCTCGAACAGTGCTGCCACAAGTCTCGACGGCATTCGCCGCGGGTGGCAGAGCCCCCGTCTTCCCTGGTCCTGCCAGGGCCCCCGCTGAGGCGCGCGCACCGGCTTACGGTGGTGTCATGAAGGACGAGGAATCCGGCAACCGGCTCGGCGGCTACCTGCGCGCACGACGCGAGCTGATCTCCCCGGCACAGGCGGGGCTCCCGCCCGGCGGCAACCGCCGCGTCCCCGGCCTGCGCCGTGAGGAGGTCGCGCTGCTCGCGGGGATCAGCCCCGACTACTACCTGCGCCTGGAACGGGGCCGCGACCGGAACCCCTCACTCCAGGTGCTCGAATCACTCGCGCGCGTCCTGCAGCTCGACGACGTCGAGCGGACGTATCTGCTCGGCCTCGCGGCGGTCCGCGCGAGGGCGCCGCGCCGCAAGCGCCCCGAGCGCGTACCGGCACGGGTGCACCAACTCCTCGCCAACCTCGAGATCCCCGCGTTCGTCGAAGGTCGCGCCTTCGACGTCCTGGCCTCCAACCCGATGGCCGTCGCGTTCTCCCCGCGCCTGCGGCCCGGCGAGAACCGGCTCCGCTCCCTGTTCCTCGACCCCGAGGAACAGGCCTTCCAACAGGACTGGGCGAACTCCGCCGCCGACTTCGTCGCCGCTCTTCGCACCTCCATCGGGGACGACATCGACAACCCCCGGTTCGTCGAACTCGTCGGAGAACTGGCACTGTCCAGTCAGCGGTTCCGCACACTGTGGGCCCGGCACGACGTCCGCAACCTGGACGGAGGCACCGCCGCCGTCGACCACCCCGTCGTCGGTGAACTGCGGCTCCACCGCGACAAACTCCCCATCGACGACGTCATCCTCGTCGTCTACTACCCCGACAAGGGCAGCGACAGCGACGAGAGACTGCAGCTCCTCGCCGCACTCTCACGCACCGAACCCGCCGGTACGGCACACGACAGTCCGGCGGACGCCCCGCATCCGAAGTCCCCCTGACGAACGCGCGCGGCTCCAGCGGCGAACTTCGCGGCGCGGCTCAGCGACGGCTCGGGAGCGTTCGCGGCAGCCCGAACGAGGGGAGCACGCCGTTCTCGAAGCGGGTCATGCCGTGGATCCGGTCGCCGCTGAGGGTGAGCACGTAGAGGCCGGTGCCGTGCCGGGTGCCGTCCGGTGCGCGCAGGTAGGCGCCGAACGCCGGCTGGCCGTTGGCCCGCGTCGGGACCAGTTCGAACCGGCGGCCCGCGCCGAAGATGCCCGCGCAGAAGCGGGCCACGACGTCCCGTCCCTCGTACTCGAACGGCATCGGCGGCATCGTCATGAAGACGTCGCCGGTGAGCAGCGCCACCAGCGCGTCGATGTCGGCGGCCTCCCACGCGCCGGCGAACCGCGCCGCGACGGCCTCCTCGGCGGGTGAGCCGGGTGCGGGCGGCGGTTCGCGGTCGCCGGACGCGAGCCGCCGATGCTCCAGACCGGCCCGCGCCCGTTTGAGGGCGCTCTTGACCGACTCGACGCTGCAGTCGAGCATCCCGGCCACCTCGGCGGCGTGGAACCCGAGGACGTCCCGCAGGACGAGCACGGCCACCTGGCGGGGCGGCAGGACCTGCAGCGCGGTCACGAACGCCAGCGAGATGGACTCGGCCTGCTCGTAGCGGGCCTGCGGGCCGAGCGGCCCACCGGACGGCACGCCGAGCGCGCCCTCGGAGAGGGAGTCGGGGAACGGTTCGAGCCAGACGACCTCGCCGAGCCGCGTCGGCTCAGGCGGTTCGACACCGGGCACGTTCCACTCCGCCGCCGCACGCCGGCCCACCGACCGGCGCGCGTTGAGGCACCGGTTGGTGGCGATCCGGTAGAGCCAGGTGCGCAGGGACGCGCGTCCCTGGAAGGCCCCGATGCCCTTCCAGGCGGACAGCAGCGTCTCCTGGAGGGTGTCCTCGGCGTCCTGGAAGGATCCGAGCATCCGGTAGCAGTGCACCTGCAACTCCCGGCGGTACGGCTCGGTCAGCTCCCGGAACGCCTCGCCGTCCCCCGCCCGCGCCCGGGACATCAGGTCGCCCGTCATCACCATCACGTCACCTTCCTCCGCAGCTCAAGGCACTTCCATCCGGTACAGACACCGGCCGGAGGGCAAAGGGGGCGGTCGGCGGGCGCCCCCTTTCCGGCGTCGCGGTGTCTACATCCGTGCAGGCAGGCAACGCGGACCGAGGAGAACCCCGATGGGAAAGATCGTAATCAGCGAGAACGTGTCGCTGGACGGAGTGGTCCAGGACCCGACCGGTGAGGAGGGCTTCAAGCGCGGAGGCTGGTTCGACCGGGTCGGGGACGAGGACCGCCGGGCCTGGGCCGAACTCGAACTCGCCGAGGCGCGCGCGGCGTCCGCCCTGCTGCTCGGCCGGCGGAGCGACGCCTGGTTCGCCGAGCGGTGGACGTCCCGGCCCGGCGAGTGGGCGGACCGGCTGAACGCCCTGCCCAAGTACGTCGTGTCCTCGACGCTCCAGGAGGCCGAGTGGAGCAACGGCACGGTGCTCAAGGGCGAGGTGCCCGACGAGGTCGCGAAGCTGAAGCAGGAGGTGGACGGCGACATCGTCGTCTACGCCAGCGCCCCCCTCGTCCACACGCTCATGGAACACGACCTCGTCGACGAACTGCGGCTGACCGTGTACCCGGTCGTGCTCGGAGCGGGCGTGCGCCTCTTCGGCGAGACGGCCGGCGCGAAACCCATGCGCCTCGTCGACGCACGCAACCTCAGCACCGGCCTCGCCCACCTCACCTACCAGTCCGCCTGATCGCCGAACACAACCGTAGGGACCACTGGACGGCACCGGCGTTTCCCATCAACGCTCTAGCCGGTGCTCCCGCCGCGGCGTTCGGCGATGCGGACGCCGATGCCGTCCAGGACGCAGCGCAGCCCGAACTGCGGGCCCGAGCCGTCGACGGGGCCGAAGGCACCGGACCGCATCGCCTCCGCCAGCGCCGGGTAGTCGGCGCTGTGCTCCTCGATGAGCGCGGCGATCGCGGCGCCCCACTGCCGGCCGGTCATGCCGGCGTCGCCGGCCATGTCGGCCGAGTACTGCGCCCAGCTGCGGACGTGGCTGGAGACGACCCGGACGGCGTCGGTCGTCTCGCCGCCGGTGAGGCCGGTGCCGAGCAGCGCCCGCGCGGCGGCCTCGACCCAGGCCAGCTCGTTCGGGCCCATCAGCCGGTCGTCGGTGACGGCGCGGGCCACCCACAGGTGCCGGTGGTAGACCTCGTGGAGTTCGCCGGCCCAGACCTCCAGCTTGGTCCGCCAGTCGGGGTACTCCGCGAGGTCGGGCGGCGGGCCGAGGGCCGTGTCGATCATCAGGTCGATCAGCTCGGTCTTGCCGGGCACGTAGCGGTACAGCGACATCGTGGTGAAGCCGAACTCGCCGGCCACGCGCTGCATGGAGAACGCGGGCAGCCCCTCGGCGTCGGCGATGGCGATCGCGGTCCTGACGATCACTTCGACGGACAGGCCGGGCTTCGGGCCGCGCTTGGGCGGCTCCCGCCGCCCCCACAGGAGTTCGACGCTGCGCGCCCGGCCGCCGAAGACACCGTTTCCCGCTTCCGCCATCCGGTCTCCGCCCCTTCCGTGATCGCCCGCCGAGCCCCCTGACCAGTAACAGTGTACGACCGAATCTATTGAGTATATGGTTTATACAGTTTAAGTAATAAGCAGAGGAGGAGGCCATGAGCGTCGAGTTATCCCGACCCGAGGCGGGGGAGCCTCCCTCGGGGGGCGCCGCCGCGGCGGGCGCGGGCCGCTGGGTCGCGCTGGTCGTGATCTGCATGGCCGCGCTCGTGCTCAGCCTGGACACGACCGTCCTGCAGCTCGCCGTCCCGAACCTCATCCGGGACCTGCACCCGTCGTCCTCCCAGATCCTGTGGATCGTCGACATCTACGGGTTCGCCCTGTCCGGCCTGCTCGTCACCATGGGCGGCCTCGGCGACCGGGTCGGCCGCAAGAAGCTGCTGCTGACCGGGTGCGTCCTGTTCGGCGCCGCGTCCCTCGGCGCCGCCTACGCGCAGAGCGCCGAACAGCTCATCGCCGCGAGGGCGCTGCTCGGCGTGGCCGGGGCGACCGTCTACCCGACGACGCTGTCGATCATCCGGAACGTGTTCACCGACCCCAAGGAGCGGACCACCGCGATCGCGATCTGGTCCGGCCTGATCAGCGGCGGCCTGGCGCTCGGCCCGATCGTCGCCGGCCCGATGCTCACGCACTTCTGGTGGGGCTCGGTCTTCCTGATCAACCCGCCGGTCATGCTGCTGGTCCTCGTCGTCGGGTTCTTCGTCGTCCCCGAGTCGCGCAACCCCGAGCCGGGCAGGCTCGACCTGCCGAGCGTCCTGCTGTCGGTCGTCGGCATCATCGGCGTCGTCTACGCCGTCCAGGAGTCCGTCCGGGACGGTTCAGGCGAACCGCGCATCATCGCCGCGGCGGCGGTCGGGCTCGTGTCGCTCGCCCTGTTCGTCTGGCGGCAGACCCGTCTCACCGAGCCGCTCATCGACGTCCGGCTCTTCGCCGACCGGTACTTCTCCGGCGCCGTCGTCGCCAACACCGGCGGCCTGTTCGCCTTCATCGGCGTCACGCTGCTGCTCAGCCAGTACTTCCAGCTCGGCCACGACTGGACGCCGCTGCGCACCGGCATGGCGATGCTGCCGCCGATCGCCCTCGCGATCTTCTTCGGCCCGGTGGTCGCGCTGCTCGTCCCGGTGTTCGGCCGGATGCGGATCATCGCGGTGGGCATCGGGCTGATCGCGGTGTCGATGTTCATGTACGGCTTCGTGGACGCCGACTCCGGCTACCTCGCCGTCATGTTCCCGCTGCTCGTCCAGGCCATCGGGGCCACGGCCACGTTCACCCTCACAGCCGACATCATCATCAACAGCGCGCCGAAGGAGCGGTCCGGCGCGGCGTCGGCCATCGCCACGACCTGCGCGGAACTCGGCGGTGCGCTCGGGATCGCGGTCCTCGGCACGCTGCTCAACGCCGCCTACCACAGCGGGATCAAGGTGCCGGCGGGGCTGCCCGCCCCGGCGGTCGACGCCGTCCGGGACTCGATCGGCGGCGCCGTGCACGTCGCCGCGGACCTGCCGGCCGGCCTCGCCGGACAGGTGATGCGATCCGCCAAGGACGCCTTCGCGCACGGACTCCACGCGGCGACCTTCACCACGGCGGTGTTCCTCGTGGTGCTGACCGTGGTCGCGGCGGCGGCGCTGCGCGGTGTGCCGGACGAGTTCCCGGAGGATTCGCAGGAGTGAACCGACGGCGGGCACCCGGCCGGGCCTGGCGTCTGGTGCGGGGGGTGCGTGGTCTCGTCCGTTCGGAGGACGAGACCACGCGGGCTGCGTCAGCAGGTGGTGGGCGGGGTCTCGTTGTCGCGGAGGGACTGGGCGAATTCCAGGCCGGCCTCGAAGGAGGCGTTGATGCTGGCCCGGTGGTCGGCACCGTCGAAGGTGCGGTAGGCGATGGTGCCGTAGCGCTTGCAGAGGTCGTTCACGATGTTCTGCGTCGCGGCGGGGGAGACCTCGCGGTCGGCGGTGCCCTGGGCGACCAGCGTCGGGACCTTGACGGTCAGGCCGAGCGCCTCCTGCGAGTCGTAGTAGTTCTCGAAGCGGGTCAGGTCGGCGTCGGGGCGGAACACGTTGGTCAGCGGCAGGTTCTTGCTGAGCTGCTTGAGCTGGGCCAGGCACGCGTCCGTCCGGCCGGCCTTGGCGACGGCGGCGGCGTCGTCCGTCAGGAGGTCCTCGGGGACGAACGTGGGGTCGGCGGCGTGCGCGCCGTTGAGCAGGACGAACAGGAACGGCAGCGCGATCTCGGCGCCGGGGTACTGCGCCTTCACGTACTGCGCGGTCTGGCTCATGTTCGAGCCGGGCGCGATCGCGACGGCGCCCTTGAGGCGGACGTCGCGGGGCTTCTGCGCGGCCGCCGCCGTGTAGAGGGTCGCCTGCCCGCCCTGGCTGTGGCCGGCGACGAACCAGTCGCGTCCGATGCGGTGGTCGGCCTTGCGGGCGGCGCGGACGATGTCGGTGACCGTGTTCGCCTCGCTGGCGCCGTTCATGTACGGGTGCCCGCCCGGCGTGCCGAGGCCCTCGTAGTCGGTCTGGACGACGGCGAACCCGTTCGCGACCCACTTGTCCAGGTACTGCTCGGTGAGCGCCAGGTAGTCGTGCGCGGGGCCGTTCGCGGTGTCGGCGGACGGGGCGCAGGCGTCGGCGGTCCCGGTGGTGCCGTGCGCCCAGCTCAGCACCGGCCAGCCGCCGGGCGGGGGCGTGCCCTTCGGGACGGCGACGGTGCCGGTGACGGTGATCCGCTTCCCGCCCGCGCCCTCGGAGACATAGGTGACGAACCGGTTCTTGGACGCGCTCGGCAGTGCCGCCGCGTTCGTCAGCGGGCGGCTGTCGATCAGCTTTCCGCGCTGCGCCTTGCCGGGATGCGCCTTGCCGGGGTGCGCCGGGGCGGCCTGCGCCGGGACGGCGGTGAGCCCGGCCGCCGCCGCGCAGGTGACGGCCGCGACGGCGACCCTTCCCATCGATCTCACGTGCTGCTCCTCTTGATGTCCTGGACGGCGCGGTAGGCGAACGCCATCGCCGATCCGATCGGAACGCCCGGACCCGGGTAGACGGGTCCGGTGAACGAGGCACAGGTGTTGCCCGCGGCGTACAGGCCGGGGACGGGGCCGCCGGAGCCGTCGAGGACGCGGCCGTCGGGGTCGGTGCGCAGCCCGCCCTTCGTCCCGAGGTCGCTGAGGACGACCTCCGCCGCGAAGTACGGGGCCCGGTCGAGCGCGACGACGCACGGCCTGCCGCCGGAGAAGTACCGGTCGTAGGGGTCTTCGCCGCGGTGGAAGTCGCCGTCCGCGCCCTTCTCGGCGAACCCGTTGAAGCGGGCGATGGTCTCGGCCAGGGCGCCGGGCGAGAGGCCGATCTTCCCGGCGAGTTCCTCCACCGTCGCCGCCTGGACCCACTGGCCGGACGCCAGCTGCTCGTCCGGCGCCAGCGGCGGGACGGAGATCGCCGGCAGCCCGTCCGAGCGCGCGTCGAAGACCAGGTGGAAGGGCCCCTCGGCCGCGGCCATCTTCCGGCCCATCTGGTCGTAGGGGAGCGACTCGTTGGCGAAGCGGCGCCCGGAGCCGTCCACGATGAGGCCGCCGCGGAAGCCGAGCGTGAACGCGGGCCGCCCGTCGGCGGTGCGCAGGCCGGGGCAGAACCACGCCTGGTCGAGCAGGCCGGTGGACGCGCCGATCCGCACGGCCGCCTCGATCGCGTCACCGGTGTTCGCGCCGTCCGGGGCCATCGTCCAGTCCGCGGCGCCCGGCACGCCGCGCGCGGCGCGCAGCTCGGCCGACGCCTCGAACCCGCCCGCGGCCAGCAGCACGCCGCGCCGCGCCCGCAGCCGCAGGCCGCCGGCCTCGACGCCCGCGACCCGGCCGTCCTCGACGATCAGGCCGGTCAGCGGGGTCTCGGTGCGGACGGCGCCGTGGCCGGTCGCGGTGAACGCCAGCAGCAGCCGCCCGATCAGCGCACGCCCCTGCGCCATCGGCTTGGACGTCGAGTGCCCGCGCCCCGCCCGGTCGCGGTCGACCGGCGGGCGCACCAGCCCGGCGAGGTCGCCGAGCTGCTCGGCCGGCAGCTCCAGCGGGACGAACGAGCGCCCCATGTCCATGCGTCCGGGTGCGTCGAAGTAGTCGGGGAACGCCTGGAACTTGAACTCCAGCGCCGGGTCGTTCTCCAGGAAGTCCACCAGTTCGGGCGCGGTCGCCAGGAACGCCTCCCGGTGCGCCTCGTTCGCGTCGCCGAGCAGCGCCCGCAGGTAGGTGCGCGCCGACTCGGCCGAGTCGCCGAGCCCGGCCCGCTCCTGCACCCGCGTGCCCGGCAGCCAGATCGCCGACCCGGAATAGGCCGACGTCCCGCCGAGCACCTTCGTCTTCTCCAGGACGGCCGTCCGCAGCCCGGACGAGGCCGCGGCGAGCGCCCCGGCCATCGCGCCGGCGCCCGAACCGGCCACCACCACGTCGTACTCGTCGTCCCATTTCCCCACGTGACGTCCCCTCCAGCCTGCACGATCCCGGCGCGGGCACAACGTAAGCGCGGCGCGCGGCGCGGCGGAGTGACCCGTCCCACTGACCGGTATCGGCGATCGCGGGGACGGCGCGCAGTCTGGATATTGTTCCTAGTCAGCACACCGATGGACCGGAGGGAGGACCGTGGCGAGGATCGCAGCGGCGAGGATGTCCGCCGAGCCCAGCTCACCCGAGCAGCACGACCGGCGGCAGCGCATCCTGCGGGCCGCGGCGCGCATCGGCACGGAGAAGTCCCTCGAACGCGTCCAGATGCACGAGGTGGCGAAGGCGGCCGGGGTCGCGATCGGCACCCTGTACCGGTACTTCCCGTCGAAGGTCCACCTGTTCACCGCGGTGATGGCGGCGCAGGTCGACCGGCTCCGCGAGCAGGTCGCCGAGCCCGCGCCCGGCGTCGCGCCCGAGGACGCCGTCGCCGACATGCTCGTGCAGGCCAGCCGGAACCTGATGGCGCAGCCCGTGCTGTCGGCGTCGATGCTGCACGCGTCGAACACCGCGCACGTCGCGACCGTCGCCGACACGGTCCACATCGACAACACGTTCCGGGAGATCCTGCTGCGCTCGGTGGGCATCGAGGTCCCCACCGCGCAGGACGTCACGCTCGTCCGGCTGCTGATGCAGTGCTGGTACGGGGTGCTCCAGTCGAGCCTGAACGGCCGCGCGTCCATGGCGGACGTGGAGACCGACATCCGCCTCGCCTGCAAGCTGCTGCTGGCGTCCCGCTCGAACGCGCCCGCGGCCGGCGGTACCCCCTCCCGGTGATCGGGACGGCCCCGGCGGATGCCGCGGAGCCGCGGCTAGCGTGCCGCCATGAATCGCTATGACGGCGTGAAAGTGCTGCTCACCGGGGCCGCGTCCGGCATCGGGCGGGCCACCGCGATCCGCCTCACCGCCGAGGGCGCCGCGGTCTACGGTGTGGACCTCTCCGAGCCCGGCCTCGCCGAGACCGCCGCCGCGATCACCGGGCCGGGCACCCTCACGACCCGCACGGCCGACGTGACCGACGAGGCCGCGGTGATCGCCGCCGTCGCGGACGCGGCCGAGACGCTCGGCGGCATCGACGTCCTCGTGAACGTGGCCGGCATCCACAAGACCACCCCGATCGAGACCCTGACCGTGGACGACCTGAACCGGCTGTTCACCGTCAACCTCGTCGGGACCGCCCTGTTCTGCCGCGAGTCGCTGAAGCACCTCCCGGACCGGACGGGCGTCATCGTCAACACCGCCTCGCTGTCGGCGACGCAGGGCAACCCCTACATGACGGCGTACTCGGCGTCCAAGGGCGCGGTGCTGGGCTTCTCCCTCAGCCTCGCCGCCGAGCTGGCGAGCCGCCGCATCCGGGTCGTGCCGATCTCGCCGGGGTCGGTCGACACGCCGCTGATCCGGTCGCCGCACATGTTCCCGCCCGGCATCGACCTGGACTACTTCTCCAAGATCCGGTCCTACTACGGCGCGGCCGAGCCGGAGATGATCGCCGCGGCGATCGCGTTCGCCGGCTCGTCCGACGCCGCCTACTACACCGGCGCCGACTTCCGCGTCGACGGCGGCTCGCACACCTAGCCCGCTCCCCACCGAGGAGAATGATCATGGCACGCACCATCGCCGTCAGCGGTTCGGCGTCCGGCATCGGCAGGGCCCTCGCGGCCCTGCTGCGGGACGCGGGCGACACCGTCATCGGCATCGACCTGCGCGGCGCCGACGTCTGCGCCGACCTCAGCGTCCCCGAGGGCCGGGCGGACGCGGTCGCGCAGACCCTGGAGCGGGCGGGCGGGCGGCTCGACGCGGTCGTGGCCTGCGCCGGCGTCTCCGACTTCACGATCATGCCGGTCAAGGTGAACTTCTTCGGCGTCGTCGAGCTGCTGGACGGGCTGCGCCCCGCCCTCGCGCAGGCCGAGGCGCCGCGCGCCGCCGTCGTCGCCTCGATCTCCGGGACCCACCCGGTGGACGACGACGTCGTCCGCGCCTGCCTGGACCTGGACGAGCCGGCCGCGATCGCGGCGGCGACGAAGGTCGAGGAGAGCGGCGCCGGCGGCCGGCTGTACCCGTCGTCGAAGTCGGCCCTCGCGCAGTGGATGCGGCGGGTCTGCACCACCCCCGAGTGGGCGGGCGCGGGCATCCCGCTGAACGCGATCGCGCCGGGCGTCGTGAAGACCGCGATGACCAAGCCGCTGTTCGAGGACGAGGCCATGTTCCAGATCATGAACGAGGCCGTCCCGATGCCGCTGAACGGCTACGCCGACCCGGAGGTGATCGCGGAGGCGCTGCGCTGGCTGGTCTCCCCGGGCAACACGCACATGGCCGGCCAGGTCATCTACGTGGACGGCGGCGCCGAGGCCACCCTCCGCGACGCGTCCCACTTCTGAGAGACACCGGTGGCCGCCCCCTCGCGCCATGGGGCGGCCACCGGTGAGTCAGTGATCAGTACTTGCTGGTGCCGGTGTCGTCGAGCGCGGCGACGCTGTAGGCGGCGTAGGTCTTGTGGGCGTCGCGGTCCGCGAAGTACGGCGTGACCTGCGCGCCGAACTCCTCGACGGAGAAGACGCCCTCGGACGCGGTGAACTTCTGCTCGACGGTCGGCGCGGCCATCAGAGCGACCATGTCGCCGTAGACCACGAACACCTGCCCGGTGATCTTCTCGGAGGCGGGCGACGCCAGGTAGCCGACGAACGTGCCGACCCGCTCGGGCGCCATCACGTCCAGGCCGCCGGGCGCGGTGCCCTCGTTGAAGGTCGCCTCGGTCATCGCGGTCCGGGCGCGGGGGCAGATCGCGTTGGCGCGCACCCCGTAGCGGCCGAGGCCCGCGGACGTCGACAGCGTCAGCGCCACGATGCCGGCCTTGGCGGCGGAGTAGTTCGGCTGGCCCGCTGACCCGAACAGGAACGCCTCCGACGAGGTGTTGATCACGCGCCCGTAGACGGGACCGCCGGCGGCCTTGCTCGCGGCGCGCCAGTGCACGGCGGCGGCGCGCGACACCGACGCGTGGCCCTTCAGGTGGACGTGAATGACGTCGTCCCAGTCCGACTCCGACAGGTTGAACAGCATCTTGTCGCGCAGCACGCCCGCGTTGTTCACCAGGACGTCCAGCGAACCGAACGTGTCGACCGCGGCCGACACCAGCGTGTCGCCCATCGACCAGTCGCCGACGTCCCCCTTCACCGCGACGGCCCCGCCGCCCGCCTTCTTGATCTCGGCGACGACGTCGTCGGCCGCCGGGCCCATGTCGTTCACGACGACGTTGGCGCCCTGCGCGGCCAGCGCGAGGGCCTCGGCGCGGCCCAGCCCGGCGCCCGCGCCGGTGACGATGGCGGTGCGGCCCGCCAGGGAGAGGTCAGCGTTCATCGGAGCCTCCGGGTCGGTGTGTTCGTTAGCCGCGTCGGAGGCTAGTACGAATTCTACTTCTGCCGGTCGCATCGTCCCGCTGAGCGGTCATCCGCAGGGCGCGCGAGCGGCCAAGACCGCTGAGTGGGACGGCGCTTGCCCGCGGATAAGAACGAATTCTAGTCTCGCGGGTATGACGCTGAACCTGGCGACCCTCTTCGAGGCCGTCGCGGCCGCCGTCCCCGACCGCACGGCCCTGGTCTGCGGCGACCGGGCGCTCACCTTCGCCGACCTGGACGCGCGGGCCGACGCGGCGGGGGCCCGGCTGCGTTCGGCGGGCATCGCACCGGGCGAGCACGTGGGCCTCCACATGCTGAACGGGACCGAGTACGTCGAGACGCTGCTCGGCTGCCTGAAGATCCGCGCCGTGCCGGTGAACATCAACTACCGGTACACCGACCGGGAGCTGCACTACCTCTACACCGACGCCGGGCTCGCGGGCCTGGTCATCGACGACGCGTTCGCCCCGGCCGCCGCCCGCGTCGCCGGGGAGTGCCCCGACCTGCGCGTCGTCACCGTCGTCCGGACGGGGGAGACGGCCGAGAAGCCCGCGTGGCCGTCGCGGATCAGCGTCAGCGACTACACGTCCGAGCCCGGCGAGCCCGACCCGTCCCTGCGCGAGGGGCGCAGCGCCGATGACCGGTACATCCTGTACACGGGCGGCACGACGGGGAACCCGAAGGGCGTCGTCTGGCGGCACGAGGACTTCTACATGGCCGCCGTGAAGGGCGGCAACCCCTACGGCGAGCCCCGCCTCAGCGTCGGCGAGCTGGCCGACGCCGCGCGGAACGGGTTCGAGCTCAGCTTCCTGCTGACGATGCCGCTGATGCACGGCGCCGCGTCCTACACGCTGCTCATGGCGCTGTTCACCGGGTCCAAGACGATCCTGATGCGGCGCTTCGAGGCGATGGACGCGCTCCGCACCATCGACCGCGAGAAGCCGATGATCGTCGCCGTGGTGGGGGACGCGATCGCGCGCCCCCTCGCGGACGCGATCCGCGCGCACGGCGCCAAGTACGACCTGTCGTCCTTCAAGGTGCTCGGCTCGGGCGGGGCGATCCTGTCCCGCAGCGTGCAGGAGGACTTCGCCGGGTTGATCCCCGACATCCACATCAACAACGGGTTCGGCGCGTCCGAGTCGGGCGTCGACGGCAACATCAGCGTCGGCGACGACGGCCTGATGCGGCTCGCCGCCGACCCCCGCGTCACCGTGGTCGACACGGGCATGAAGCCGATCCCGCCCGGCTCGGACGAGGTCGGCTACGTCGCGCGGTCCGGGCACGTCCCGCTCGGCTACCACAACGACCCGGAGAAGACCGCGCGGACGTTCCCGGTGGTCGACGGCAAGCGCTGGACGATCCTCGGCGACATGGCCCGGGTCGAGGCCGACGGCACGGTCGTCGTCCTCGGACGCGGCTCCGGCTGCATCAACACCGGCGGCGAGAAGGTGTTCCCCGAGGAGGTCGAGCAGGCCCTCAAGTCGCACCCCGCCGTGATGGACGCGCTGGTCGCCGGCGTCCCCGACGACCGGTTCGGCGAGCGCGTAGCCGCCGTCGTGGAACTGCGCCCTGGCACATCCGCGACCGCCGAAGACCTGCGGGCGCACTGCCGCGAGCACCTGGCCGGCTACAAGCTCCCCGCGACGGTGACCTTCACCGAAGCGATCGTTCGCTCCCCATCCGGCAAGGCCGACTACCGCTGGGCCAAACGCATCCTCACGCCCCCGCCCCGTTGACCTGCGGCGTGTTGTTGTTATGAGCGCCTCATAACAAC
>NZ_JBEYTW010000056.1:0-53648 GCF_040643275.1 Spirillospora sp. NPDC047418 | reverse complement strand
CGGCGGCATGCCGCGTTCATGGCGCGCGTGCTGGCGGTGTCGCGGGCGGTGGAGCGGGAGGCGGGCAGCGACCCGGACGCGGCCCGGCTCCTTGGCCGCGCCCGTGCCGGCCGCGGTCTTGACCCTGGGGTCGTCGAGGGCGGCGAGCTGGAAGTCGGCGCGCGGCTGCTCGACGGTCGCGAGCGACACGGTCTCGCGCTTGAGGAACAGCGCCAGCGTCCAGTCGGCGATGACGCGCAGCTTCCGGTTGAAGGTCGGGACCTTCGCGCCGTGGTAGCTGCGGTGCATGAACCACGCCGGCCAGCCCTTGACCTTGAAGCCGTAGGTCTGCGCGACGCCCTTGTGCAGGCCGAGCCCGGCGACGGCGCCGATGTTGGCGTGCACGTACGGCTTGAGCGTCCTGCCCCGCAGCGACCGGACGATGTTGTCCCCGAGCAGCTTGGCCTGCCGGACGGCGTGCTGCGCGTTCGGCGGGCAGAACATGCCCTCCTGCGTCAGGTCCGGGATGGCGGCGTTGTCACCGGCGGTGAACGCCCGCACCAGGCCCTCGACCGTGAGGTACTCGGTGCCCTTGACGCGGCCCCGCTCGTCCAGCGGGAGGTCGCCGTGCCGGACGACGGGCGAGGGCTTGACGCCCGCGTTCCACACCAGCGTCCCGGCCGGGAAGCTGCTGCCGTCCGACAGCTCGATCTGCCCGTCGACGGCCGACTCCAGGTAGGTGTTCATCTTCACGGCGATGCCGCGGCCGCGCAGCTGCTCGGCGGTCCACTTGCCCATGTCCGGGCCGACCTCGGGCAGGATGCGGTCGGCGGCCTCGACGAGCATGAACCGCAGGTCCTGGGGGGTCACCTTGCGCATGTACTTGGTCGCGTCGCGGGTCATGTCCTCCAGCTCGGCGACCGCCTCCACGCCGGCGAACCCGCCGCCGACGAAGACGAAGGTCAGCGCCTTGCGGCGCAGCTCGACGTCGTCGGTCGACTCGGCGATCTCCAGCTGCTCCAGGACGTGGTTGCGCAGGTGGATGGCCTCGCCGACGGTCTTGAGGCTGATGCCCTGCTCGGCGAGCCCGGGGATCGGCAGCAGCCGCGGCACCGCGCCGGCGGCCATGACCAGGTAGTCGTAGGAGATCCGCTCCGGGGGGCCGGACAGCGGCTGGACGATCGCCCACCCCTCGTCGTGGTTCAGCTCGGTGACGCGCGCCTTGCGCACGGTGCACTTGGGCAGCACCCGGCGGAGCGGGACGACGACGTGCCGCGGGGAGATGTTCCCCGCGGCGGCCTCGGGAAGGAACGGCTGGTACGTCATGTACGAGTTCGGGTCAACGATGGTGACCTTGACCTCGCCGCGTCTCAGCTCACGCTTGAGCTTCTTCTGCAGGCGCAGCGCGGTGTACATGCCCACATAGCCGCCACCCACGATGAGGATGTGGGGAGCGCCAGAGGTCTCCTCGGCGGTCCTGGCCATTGCGGCCCTCCAATGTCACGGTCGGCTTGTGAAGACATTCACAAGCTATCCGATGGAACGTGCCCGACACCAACGAATAACCAGCGAAGAAGCGAAGAACTTCCCGTACGGGTAAACCTGGGGCCTGGATCGGGTGTGAAACCCGCCACTCCTTCGCAAATAATGGGATGGAGCGGACCAAAGCACGCATGACGCACGTCACAGGGAGCTTCTTCGGCCGGGCCCGCCGACGGCGCCGCGAACCGCCCGTCGCACCCCCGCGAAAGCCCTATCGTTGGGGCGGACGAGGAAGGGGGCGCCGCCGGCGGGACGCGCGCGCGGCCGATGAGCGGGACAGGGCCCGACGGCGGCCCGGCGGCGCGCGGGCTACGATCTCGCCCGGGAGCGTATCGATGATGAGCAGAGACCGGCGTCCGATGGCGACCGCGGCGGGCGTCCTCGCCCTCGCCCTCGCCGGCGTGCTGAGCGGCTGCGGGCTGATCGGCCAGCCGCAGAACAAGAGCGCCGAACTGTCGGAGTGGTTCACCGTGACCAGCCCGGTCTTCCGCGATGGCGGCGACTTGCCCCCGCGGTACGGCTGCACGACGTACCCTGGCGGGCAGGGGAAGACCCCCCCGCTGCGGTGGTCGGGCACGCCGGCCGGAACCAAGTCGTTCGCGATCGTCATGGACGATCCGGACGCCTCGGGCGGCGCGTACGTCCACTGGGTGATCGCGGGCATCGACGGAACGGTGAACGAGATCGTGGAGGACGCCCGGCTGGACAGGACCGTCGAAGGGCTGACCACAGAGGAGAAGGCGGGCTACGCGCCACCGTGCCCGCCCGAGGACGAAGAGCACCGGTACCGGTTCACCATCTACGCGTTGGACGATCCGGCACCGTTCCAGAACGGCGCCGCACTGAAGGTCTCGCTCCCCGCCATCGCCGAGCACACCATCGGACGCGGGCGGATCACCGGGAACTTCGGCGGCGAGCAGGCGCGTTGACCGTGGTGCCTGGAGGCGCAGGGTCAGGGCGGACCCCTCGGGGGGCCGGAGCCGACAGGGGTGTGCGGATCGGTGAGGTTGGCCGACCGGCACGCGCCGTGTGAGGGTAAATGTGCGCGAATGGTGTGACAACGGTCATAGCGGTCGGACAGAATCGGGCTGAGCCCCGGCGGCGGAGGCCCGCGACGATCCGGACGCTTGCGACAATCGGGACGGACCCGCGGTCCGCGCCGGCGACTCTCGTTGGGCCAAGGCATTGGGTGGTGGCATGACTTCTTACATCGTGGTCTTCGGCCTCATTGTGGTCGTGGTCCTGGTGGTCGTCCTCGTGGCCCTCGGCCTGCGGGCCAGCAGGGCGGGGCGCGACGACGACGACTGGATGGACGACGAACCGCAGCAGCAGCCGCGCGGCCGCCGGGGAGTCCCGCCGCAGGAGCAGATGGGCGGCCACGACGACTACGGCCCCGGCTACAACGACGGGTACGACGAGGGCTACGACGGCGGCTACGACCGCGCGCCCGAGCCCGTCCCGGACCGCCGCGTCGCCGGCGGGCCGCTCGCCGCGCCCACCGCCGCCCCCTCCCCGCCGCCGCCCGCCCAGAGCGGCCCGGCGTCGGACGAGATGGAGGACGACGACTACTGGGCGACGATCACCTTCGACAAGCCCAAGTTCCCCTGGCAGCACGACCGCGACCAGGAGGGCGGCCCCGAGCCCGACCTCGCCGGCGACCCGCTGCACGCGCAGGCCCCGCCGCCCGAGCAGCCGCAGATCGAGCAGCCGCAGCTGACCCAGCCGGTCTCGCTGAGCGCCGACGGCACCGTCCTCAACGGCCTGGGCGGCGGCCCCGGCGGCCACACCGGCGGGCACGGCGGCACCGGCCCGCAGCAGATGCCCGCTCCCGGCGGGTTCCCCGGCGGCGCGCCGTTCGGCAACGACCCCGGCGCGACGTCGCTCGACCCGGTCCCCGCCGACTTCGGCGGCCCGTCCTACGGCGGCCCGGGGGTGCCCGACCAGCCGTCCTACGGCGGGCCGGAGCCGCAGCCCGCGTACGGCGCCGCCGACTACGGCCAGGGCGACCCCGGCTACGGCGGCCACGACCAGTACGGCGCCCCCGAGCAGCCCCAGTACGGCTCGCGCGAGCCGTCCTACGGCGACTACGGCTCCGACCCGCTGGGCGGGCGCCCGGCCGCCGGCCCGCCGCCCGCCGCCCGGCAGGACTTCGACATGCCGCTCGGCCCGTCCGGCCCGCGCGGCGGCGACCCGCGGGTGTCGGACCCGCTCGGGCTGCCGCTCGGCCGTCCCGACGAGCCGGCCGTGCCGCCCCAGGCCCCGCCGCTCCCGCCCGCGGCGCCCGCGGCTCCGGCCCCGGCCGCCGCGCACGCCGGTCCCGGCGGCGGCTCCGACACCGACGGCCACAAGCTCCCGACGGTGGACGAACTGCTCCAGCGCATCCAGTCCGACCGGCAGCGCTCGACCGGCGGGCCGTCCGCCGACCCGGGCGGCTCCTACGGCGGCGGCTCCCTGAACGACCCGCTCGGCGACCCGCTCGGCACCGGCTCCTACGGGACGGGCGCGCCGCCCGCGAGCACGGGCAACACCGGCCCGTGGCCGTCCGGCGGGCCGGGCGGCGGGTACGACTCCGGGATCGGGTCCGGTCCGGGCTACGACTCCGGTCTCGGCGGCCCGTCCGGCTACGGGCAGGGCCAGCCGCAGAACGACGGCTACCCGACCGCCCCGGCCTACGGCGAGTCCACGCGCTACGAGGACCCGCTCGGCGGCGGCCACGACTCCTACGGCGGCTCCGGCTCCGGCGGCGTCTACGGCGACTTCAGCGGCAGCAGCTACAACGGCCCCGGCGACCCGCCGGCCGCGCCGCACGACCCGGGAGCGCAGGGCGGGTACCCCGACCCGAACGCGACCCAGGCGTACGGCTCCGGCTACTACGGCGGCTCCCAGCAGCAGGGCGGCTACCCGGCCGGCCAGCAGGGCGGTCAGCAGAACGACGGCAGCCACTACGGCAACCGCCAGCCCGCCGACGACTGGGAGAACTACCGCCGCTAGCCGCGCACGCGCACGACCGAGGGCCCGCCGGATCCGATCCGGCGGGCCCTCGCCGTGTCGGATCCGCGCGTACCGCGAAGCCGCGGTTAATCATGCTTATATACGTTGTGTGACTTCAAAGACACGCAACGTGTCCATTTTGCGACGGGATCTGCTCGCGTCGTTCGTCGTCTTCCTCGTCGCGGTCCCGCTGTCGCTGGGGATCGCGGTCGCGTCCGGCGCCCCCGTCGCCGCCGGGCTGGTCGCCGCGGTCGCCGGCGGCATCGTCGCCGGGCTGCTCGGCGGCTCGCCGCTCCAGGTCAGCGGGCCCGCCGCCGGCCTCACCGTGCTCGTCGCCGACCTCGTCCAGACCTACGGGTGGCGCGCCACCTGCACGATCACCATGCTCGGCGGGCTGGTGCAGCTCGCCCTCGGCGCCGGCCGGATCGCGCGGGCCGCGCTCGCCGTCTCCCCCGCCGTCGTGCACGGCATGCTCGCCGGGGTCGGCGCCGTCATCGTCCTCGCGGAGGTGCACGTCGTCCTCGGCGGCAGCCCGCAGCAGTCCGCGGTCGCCAACCTGCGCGAACTGCCCGGCCAGCTCGCGCACCCGGACCTGCCGACGGCGCTGCTGGGCGGGCTCACCGTCCTGGTCCTGCTGGGCTGGTCCCGGCTGCCGCGCCGGCTGCGCCCGGTCCCCGGCCCGCTGCCCGCCGTCGCCGCAGCCACCGCCGCCGCCTGGGCCCTCGCGCTGCCGGTGCCGCGCGTCGACCTGCCGGATTCGCCGCTGGGCGGCTGGGCCGCGCCGGTCATGCCGCACGGACCGCCGGTCGGGGTCGCCGGGGCGGTCGTGTCCATCGCGCTCGTCGCCGCCGTCGCGTCCCTGCTGTGCAGCGTGGCGGTCGACCGCATCCGGCCGGCCGGGGTGCCGCCCGCCGACCTGGACCGGGAACTGCGCGCGCAGGGCGCCGCGAACGCCGTGTCCGGCCTGCTCGGTGGGCTGCCGGTGGCGGGCGTGATCGTGCGCAGCACCGCCAACGTGGACGCGGGCGGCCGCACCCGGTTGTCCCCCGTCCTGCACGGCCTCTGGGTGCTCGTCCTCGCGCTGGCCTGCGCGCCGCTCATCGAGCGGGTCCCGCTGTCGGCGCTCGCGGCGCTGCTGGTCGTGCTGGGCGTCCGGCTGGCCGACCCCGCCCGCGTCCGCGACCTGCGGCACCACCGGGAGGCCCCCGCCTACTACGGCACCCTCGCCGGCGTCGTCCTGCTGGGCCTCGGCCAGGGCGTCCTGGTGGGCATCGCGATCATGGCGGTGATGGCGCTGCGCAGGCTGACGCGGCTGTCGGTCCGGGCGGAGGAGCTCGTGCCCGTGCCGGGCGACGGGCCCGTCCCGCCCCGCCGGCACGTGGTCGTGGAGGGGACGTTCACCTTCCTCGGCGTCCCCCGGGTGACGCGGGCGCTGCGGGAGATCCCGGCCGGCTGCGGAGTCGACCTGGACCTCAACGTCGACTTCATGGACCACGCCGCGTTCGACGCGATCCACCAGTGGCGGGTCGCCCACGAGCGCCAAGGGGGGAGGGTCGACATCGACGAGGTTCACGAGGCTTGGTATGAAAGAGCCGTGACAGGCGATATGACTCAGCCAGGCAAGGCAGCTCCTCAAGCCCGCTGGTGGGCGCCCTGGGCGAACCGGCGACGCCGCCCCGAGGCCGAGCTCGACGCACCCGAGACGTCCCCGGCCGACGTGCTGCTGAACGGTATCCGCGAGTACCACGGCAGTACGGCCCGCCTCGTCCGGCCGATCATGTCCGAGCTGGCGATGAAGCAGAAGCCGCAGCATCTGTTCATCACGTGCGTGGACTCCCGCGTCGTCCCCAACATCATCACCGCGAGCGGTCCCGGCGACCTGTTCATCAACCGCAACGTCGGGGCCCTCGTGCCCCGGCAGGGTTCCCGGACGCCCGACGACTCCGTCTCCGCCACCGTCGAGTACGCCACCACGGTCCTCGACATCAAGACGATCACGATCTGCGGGCACTCCAACTGCGGCGCGATGGCGGCGCTGCTCGCGGGCGGCACCGAGGTGGAGCACCTGACCGGGCTGTCGCGCTGGCTCCGGCACGGCAACCACAGCCTCGCCCGCTTCCTGTCCACCGACCCGGACGGCTGGGACGAGCCGCCGCTCACCCGGCTCTGCAAGATCAACGTGATGCAGCAGCTCGACAACCTGCTGACCTACCCGTGGCTGCGGGAGCGGGTCGAGTCCGGCGAGATCGAGCTGGTCGGCCTCTACCTGGACATCTCGTCCGCCACGGTCGAGATCCTCGACCGGGCCAACGGCACGTTCGCCCGCGTCCCGGACGAGGTCCCGAACACCCGCACCCTCACCTGAGGGGCGGCGGGCCGTCCCCCCGCCCGGACGACCCGCACACCCCCGCTGGGCGCCGACCGCGAACCCCGGTGCGCGATCGGCGCCCGACTCCCCGTGTTCCGGCGGATCGGCGACCCCCGGCCCGCCGGAGTCGGCTCAGCGGCCCACCAGCTCCTGCTCCTCGTCGCCGCGGAAGTCCCGCACGTACATCCCCGTCACGCGGCGCGCACGGCGCGCGCCCCGGTCCGGCGCAGGCATGAACAGCGCGTCCCGCCGGCTGGCGCGCGAGAAGTCCCAGAGGTACACGAGGCCGGCCAGCAGCCCGACCACCGCGAGGGCCACGAACACGATGATGAACATCGGCGCTCCTTTCCCACCGGGGCCCAGCACCGGCCCCGCCGCCGTCACCGATCAAGGCGATCAGCTCTTACTCAGGACGGTAAGCGCCGCGTCTCCCCCCTTCTGTGTCCGGTGACCCGATACCCAAGAGTCACGCGACTCAGCCGACTTCCGGCATGCCCCTCACCGGACATAGGATGTCCTACATCTTGATCTGGGGAGGCTCTTCATGACCGGCGGAACCCGCTTCGACCCTGACATCGCGGAGTGGATCCGGCAGCGCGCCCTCGATCCGACGGCCGCCGACGCGTCCGTCGAGGGTGTTCGGATCCACGCGCGGGCCGTCAACGAGCGGTCGCGGGGGCTGCTGAAGGATCCGCCGGTCCCGGCGGCGGAGCGCGACATCGTCCTGGAGACGGCCGGCGGCCCCGTCCCCGCCCGCGTGACCGAGCCCGCGACCCGGTTCACCGACGCCACGATCATGTTCTTCCACGGCGGCGGCTGGATCGCCGGGGACATGCGCACCCACCTGCAGCACATGCGGCGGCTCGCCGTGGAGACCGGCTCGACCGTCGTCGGCGTCGACTACCGGCTCGCGCCCGAGCACCCGTTCCCGGCGGCCTTCGACGACTGCCTGGCCGCGACGCTCCATGTCGCCGGGACCGCGGCCGGGCGGACGGCCGTCGCCGGCGACAGCGCGGGCGGGCAGCTCGCCGCCTCCGTCGCGCTCGCCTGCCGCGACCGGGAGGTGCCGCTGGCCGCGCAGCTCCTCGTCGTCCCGGTCACCGATGTGGCGGGCGGGTACGCCGATCCCGGCGTGAACGCCCGCCACCCGTCGCGGCGCGAGCGGGAGGACGGGTACGGGCTCACGCTCGCGGGCATGCGCCGGTTCGCCGAGCTCTACGCCCCGCCCGGGGACGACTGGCGGGTGTCGCCGCTGCGCGCGGCCGATCTCGCGGGCGTCGCGCCGGCGGCCGTCCACACCGCGGGGTTCGATCCGCTGCGGGACGAGGGCGGCGCCTACGCCGCGGCCCTGCGCGCGGCGGGCGTCCCGGTGGTCCACCGCGAGTGGCCCGCGCTCAACCACGGCTTCTTCGGGCTCGGCGGCGTCTCCGCGACGGCGGACCGGGCCGCCCGGCAGGCCGCCGCGGACCTGCGCGGGCTGCTCACCACCGGTCAGGACGCGACGGCCGCCGCGAACCGCGAGGTGATCCACTGAGGGTCGGTGATCGCGGTGCCGACCACGACGCAGCTCGCACCCGCGCCGATCGCCGCGGCCGCCGCCCCGGGCGAGTGGTAGCGGCCCTCGGCGACGATCAGCGTTCCGGGGAGGGCCCGGCGCAGCGCCCGGACGAGGTCGACGTCGGGATCCTCGGGCGGCGGCCCGGCCGCGGTGTAGCCGGCGAGGGTGGTCGCGACCGCGTCGGCTCCCGCCCCGGCCGCCGCGACGCCCTCGTCCAGCGCCGACACGTCCGCCATGAACAGCGCCCCGGCGTCGTGCACGGCCTCGATCGACTCCGCCAGTGGACGGCCGTCCGGGCGGGGCCGGAACGTCGCGTCGGCGGCGACGACCTGCGCGCCGGCCGCCGCGACGGCACGGGCCGCCGCGACCGTGGGCGTGATGAACACGCCGCCCGTCCCGTCCTTGGTCAGGCCGATGACGGGGACGTCCACGGCTCCGGCGACGGCGGCCACGTCCCCGACACCGCCGACCCCGCCGCAGCGGATCGCGGCGGCGCCTCCGCCGACCGCGGCGCGGGCCATCCGGACGAGGGCGGCGGTGTCGCGCAGCGGATGCCCCTCCCCCGCCTGGCAGGACACGATCAGCCGCCCGGTGACGGCCGCGGCGAAGGACTCGGGGGTCATCAGATGCTCCCTTGCGGTGTCATCGCGAGCAGGGCCGCGCCGACGAGCGGCGCGTCCGTGCCCAGGCGGGCGGGGACGATCGGCGTCGCGCGCAGCGGCGGCAGCGCCTCCGCCCGGAACGCGGCGGTGACCGCGTCCAAGAACGGCGCGCCGATCTGGGCGACGCCGCCGCCGATCACGACGGCGTCCGGGTCGAGGACGGCGAGGAGCCCCGCCAGGGCTCGGCCCAGCACCGAACCGGCCTGCGGCGCGTCGCCGGTGGCGGCGATGGCCGGACCGGAGGCGACCGCCTCCAGGTGGTCGCGCCGCCCGCAGCCGCACGGCACCGGCCCCCGTTCGGGGACGAGCAGGTGCGCCATCTCCCCGGCGGTGCCGTGCGCCCCGTGTTCGAGCCGCCCGTCCGTGGTCAGCGCGCCGCCGATCCCCGTCCCGACGGAGACGTGCAGCACGCGGTGATGCCCGGCTCCCGCCCCGGCGCGCGCTTCGGCGCAGGCCATGGCGCGGACGTCGTTGACCACGGTGACGGGCAGCCCCGTCCGCTCGGCGAGGACGTCCCGTACGCGCGTCCCCGCCCACCCCGGCAGAACCTCGGTCGCGGACACGACCCGCCCGCTGCCGGCGTCGATGACCCCGGGCGCGCCCACGCCGAGGGCCCGGACGCGAAGGTCACCGAAACCGTCCAGCAGCGCGGCCGCCGCCGCGAGCACGGCCTTGCCTCCGCCGCCGGGCGTGGCGACTCGGGCGCGTGTCCGGACCGTTCCAGTCCCGTCCACGAGCGCCGCGGCGATCTTCGTCCCGCCGATGTCCAGTGCCGCGTAGAACTCCCCGTCCCGCACGCCCGCGGTCGATGGGGGCGGGGTGGTCACAGGAGACCGGCGGCGGTCAGGCGGGTTCGGACGTGGGCGGTCTCCGAGTCGTCCAGCGGAATCTGCGGTGGGGCCGTGATCGGATGGTCGATGACGCCCAGGAGGTGCAGGGCCGTCTTGAAGGAGCCGAGGGCGGACGAGCCGCGGCCCATCCTGCCGGGGGCGCCCGCGTTGACGATGTCGAACAGGCGGAGCAGCCGCTCCTGCTCGGTGCGGGCCTCGGGCCAGCGGCCGTCCCGGCACAGGCGGCGCAGGCGGACGTAGCCGCCGGGGTCGACGTTGCCGAGGCCGGGGACGACGCCGTGCACGCCCATCGCGAACGCCGCGTCCACCGTCAGTTCGGAGCCGGTCAGGACGCTGAAGCCGGCCGTGCCCGCGTCCCGGAGGGCGAGCATCAGGGTGCGCATGGCGCCGTCGTCGCCGCTGGAGTCCTTCACGCCGGCGAGCACGCCCTCGGACGCGAGCCGCAGCAGCATGCCGCCGTCCAGCTTGGAGTGCACCGAGACCGGGAGGTCGTAGGCGTAGACGGGCACGGGGACGGCGGCGGCGACGTCGCGCAGATGGGCTTCGATCTCGGCCGGGTGGGTGCGGGTGTAGAAGGGCGCGGTCGCGACGACGGCGTCGCAGCCGACCTCGGCCGCCACGCGGGCGTGCTCGACCACGCGGAGCGTGGTCATGTCGATGACTCCGCCGAGGACGGGCACCTGCCCGGCGACGTGTTTGACGACGGTCTCCAGCACGGTGCGCCGGTGCGCGTCCGGCAGGAACGCGACCTCGCTGGTGGAGCCGAGCACGAAGAGCCCGTCCACGCCGGCGCCGACGAGATGGTCGACGAGCCGTTCGAGGGACGGGACGTCCACCTCCATCCCGGGGGTCAGCGGCGTGCAGACGGGCGGCACGACCCCGGTGACGGGGCCGGTGGGAGCGGGGGTCACGGAATCTCCTGGGAAACGGTGGGCGGGTCGAGGTCGGACGGGTCGGTGACGGGATGCAGGCACCGGTACCGGTGCCCCGCGGCGGCCACGTCGCCGGGGCCGGCGGTGAAGGCGGGCATGGCCTCGCCGCACTCGCCGGTGGCGCGCCAGCAGCGGGTCCGGAACGGGCATCCGCTGGGCGGGCTCACGGCGGACGGGACCGGCCCGTCCAGCCGGATCGGCTCCATCGGGTCGAGCAGGCTCGGCGTCGCCGACAGCAGGGCCCGCGTGTACGGGTGGCGTGTGTCGCCGCGCGCCACCACGGCGGCCGGGGCCTCCTCGACGATCCGGCCGAGGTACATGGTGACGACCCGGTCGGACATGCGCCGGACGGTCTGGATGTCGTGCGAGACGAACACCATCGACAGCCCGAGCCGGTCCTTCAGGTCGAGCAGCAGGTTGAGGATCTGCGCCCGGACGGACACGTCGAGCGCGGAGGTCGGCTCGTCCGCGACGAGCAGGGCCGGTTCCAGCGCCAGCGCGCGGGCGATCGCGACGCGCTGCCGCTGCCCGCCGGACAGCTGGCCGGGCAGCGCGGCGGCGAGTTGCGGCGGCAGCCCGACCAGCGACATCAGCTCGCGGACGCGGGCGTCCCGCTCGTCCGGTGTGCCGCGGCGGTGCACGTCGAGGGGGTCGCGCAGGATCGCCCGGACCGGGAGCCGCCGGTTGAGCGCGGTCGCCGGGTCCTGGAAGACCATCCCGACGGACGCGCCGAGCCGGACGGCGCGGTCGCGGCGGCGCAGCGCGCCGAGATCGCCGCCCTCGAACAGCACGGTTCCGGACGTGGGCCGGGTCAGCCCGACGAGCACCTTCGCGAGCGTGGACTTGCCGCATCCGGACTCGCCGACGATCCCGACCGTCTCGCCGCGCGCGATGGCGAGGTCGGCGCCGGTCAGCGCGTGCACGGCGGCGCGGCGGAACGGGTTGCCGCTCCGGACGGGCAGCCGGACGTGCACGTCCCGCAGCTCCATGACCGGTGTGTTCATCGTGGCTCTCCCGCCTTGGCCGGGACATCGGCGGGCGCGCCGATCGGGTGGTGGCAGGCGAACGCGTGCCGGTGCGGGTCGCCGGACGCCTGCGGGCGGGTCGTCGCGCACAGGCCCGTGGCGGCGGCGCAGCGGTCGGCGAACCGGCAGCCCGCCGGGAAGCGCGTCGGCGACGGGACGACGCCCGGGATCTGCACGGGGCGGCCCTCGGCGGCCTCCAGCGACAGCACGGCGCCGAGCAGCCCCCGCGCGTAGTGGTGCCGGGAGGAGGCGACCAGCTCGGGCGTGACGCCGGTCTCGGCGACCTGCCCGCCGTACATGACCACGACCCGGTCGGTGACGTCGGCGACGAGCGCCAGGTCGTGCGAGACGAGGATCAGCGCGAAGCCGAGCTCCGCGCGGAGCCGCAGCAGCAGCCGCATGACCGAGGCCTGGACGGTGACGTCGAGGGCGGTGGTCGGCTCGTCCGCGACGACGAGCCGCGGGGCCCGCGACAGCGCCATCGCGATCAGCACCCGCTGCCGCTGCCCGCCGGACAGCTCGTGCGGGTAGGCGCGCAGCGTCCGGTCCCGGTCGAGGCCGACGAGGTCGAGCAGCTCGGCGGGGGTGCGGGTGCCGCCGCGCCGGGTGAGCTGGCGGAGCTGCGCGCGGATCGTCATCGCCGGGTTCAGCGACGACAGCGCGTCCTGGTAGATCATCGCCATGTCGTGGCCGAGCAGCCGGCGCCGCTCGCGGGCGGGCATGGCGCGCAGGTCGCGGCCGTCGAACAGCAGCCGGCCGCCGATCCGCGCGCCGCGCGGCTCCAGCCCCATGACCGCGAGGCTGGTGAGGCTCTTGCCGCAGCCGCTCTCGCCGACCAGCCCGACGACCTCGCCGGGACGGACGTCCAGGGACACCCCGTCGACCACGTCGAGGTCGCCGTAGCGGTCGGGGAACCCGATGGTGAGGTCCTCGACGCGCAGGAGGGGTTCGCCCTCGGGAAGGGGACGCGCCCGGCCGGCGAGCCGCCGTCCCGCTTCGCGCAGGTCGTCGGCGCCGCGCGGCACGGTCGCCGCCGGGCGGTCGGCGGGCCCGGCGTCGACCTCGGGATCGTTGTCGGCGCGGGCGGCGGGCGCGGCCCACGCGTCCGAGACGCCTTCGGACAGGACGTTCAGCACCAGCACCGTGACCAGGATGAACAGGCCGGGGAAGAACGTGGCCCACCAGCCGCCCGCCAGCACCAGCGACTTGCCGTAGGCGATGACGCTGCCCCACGACGGGTCGGGGTCCTGGACGCCGGCGCCGATGAACGACAGGCTCGCCTCGAACACGATGGCGTTGGCGACGACGATCGTGCAGAACACCAGGATCGGCGCCGCGCAGTTGATCACGACGTGCCTGCGCAGGATGTGCCCGCGCCCGGCTCCGATGACCCGTTCCGCCGAGACGTAGTCCTCGCCGTACTGCGACAGCACGTTCGCCCGCACCACCCGCGCGATCTGCGGGACGTACAGGAACGCGATCGTGCAGATCAGCACCGGGAGGCTCTTGCCGAACACGGTCACGAGGACGGCGGCGAGCGCGACCGCCGGGAACGCCATGACGACGTCCAGGCAGCGCATGATGATCTCGTCCACCACCCGGTGCGCGGTCGCGGCGAGCGAGCCGAGCAGCGCCCCCGCGGCGAGCGCCAGCAGCGTCGCGCCGAGGCCGATCGCCAGGGACCAGCGCGCCCCGTGCACGATGCGGGCGAACACGTCCCGGCCGACCCGGTCGGTGCCGAACCAGTGCTCGCCCGACGGCGCCTGGCTCGCGATGCCGGTGGTCAGCGGGTCGTGCCGGGCGATCAGCGGGGCGGCGAGCGCCGCCACGGCGATCACCAGCAGCACGCCCAGCGCGATCCGGGACGCCGGCCGCAGCCGCCGCAACGCGGTCTTCATCGGGTGGCTCCCCTCAGCCGCGGGTTCGCGAACAGGTACAGGACGTCCACGAGCAGGTTGACCACCAGGAACGTCAGCGCGATGCCGAGCACCACGCCCTGCACGAGGGCGGGGTCGCCGGCCGTGACGCCCTGCATGATCAGGGTGCCGAGGCCGGGCAGCCCGAAGATCGCCTCGACCACGACGGCGCCGCTCAGCAGGTAGCCGACCTGCAGGCCGAGCACGGTCAGCGGGGTGATCAGCGCGTTGCGCAGCACGTTGCGCCCGACCACGACCACGCGCGGCAGGCCGCCGCCGACGGCGGTGCGCACGTAGTCGCGGTCGAGCTCCTCGACCATCGCGGTGCGCACCACCCGGGCGAGCAGCGACCCCACCGGGAACGCGATCGCGATCGCGGGCAGGGCGAGGCTGCGCAGCCAGCCGCTCACCGAGTCGGCCGGGTTGACGTACCCGCCCGTCGGGAACCAGCCGAGCCGCAGCGCGAACCACTGGATCAGCAGGATCCCGAGCCAGAACGACGGCATCGCGACGCCCGCCATCGACACCACCCGGATGGCCTGGTCCGGCCAGCGGTCCCGGAACAGCGCCGCGGTGACCCCGAGGGCCACCGCGAACAGCGCCCCGAGCAGCACCGCGAGGACGGTGAGCTGCAGCGTGAGCGGGAACGCCGTCCCGATCGCGTCCGTCACCGACCGGCTCGGCGGCGCGGTGACCCCGAGGTCACCGCGCACCAGTTCACCGAGGAACCGGACGTACCGGACGGGCAGCGGGTCGTCGAGCCCGTGCTCGACCGCGTAGTGGTGCCGGGCCTCCGGGGTGGCCCCCTCGCCGAGCGCGTTGTAGGCGGGGTCGTTCGGTGAGAAGCGCAGGACGACGAAGACGAACAGCGTGATCCCCAGCACCATCGGCACGAGGGTCAGCAGCCGTCCCGCCGTCATGCGCAGGATCGTTGCCATGGGCGGCGTCCGTTCTGTCGGGCGGGGCGCCGGGCGCGGGGCACCCGGCGTCAGGCGGCGGGCGTCAGGCGCGCCCGACGTCCAGGAAGGACAGCCCCGTCGTCGCGATCGGCTTGAATCCGGGCAGCCCCTCGCGGTCCCAGCCGGTGACGAGCTTGCGGTGGAAGATCGGATACAGCGCGGCCTGCTCGGCGACGATGTCGATGGCCTGCTTCCACAGCCCGCGGCGGGCGGCCTCGTCGGTCTCGCGCGCCGCCTCGTCCAGCAGGCCCACGACCTTCTTCGCCTCGGCGGTGCCGGAGTTGTAGCTGCGGTGCTCGGGCCACGTCCCGACGTAGAACCAGCGCATCAGCAGGTCGCAGTCGTTGCCGAACACCGACGGGTCTCCGGGCGCGGCCATCACCTGGTATTTGCCGGTGTCGATGCGGTTGGAGTACTGCCCGCCGGACTGGCCGATGTTCAGCGTGGTGGGAACGCCGATCGCGTCCCAGCTCTGCTTGATCAGCGGGGCGCAGTCCTTGACGAAGTCGGTGTCGGTGGTGACCAGCTCGACCTTCAGGCCGCTGACGCCGGCGTCCGACAGCAGCTTCTTGGCCTTGGCCGGGTCGTAGCCGTAGACCGTGGCGGCCTTCACGTAGTCGGGGTGCCCGGCGGGCAGGAAGCTGGTCGCCGCCGCCGCGTTGCCGAGCATCGCCGTCTCGATCAGCTTGTCGGTGTCCAGCGCGTAGTGCAGCGCCTGCCGGACGCGGACGTCGTCGAACGGCTTCTGCTCGCAGTTGAACATCATGAACAGCAGCCCGAAGCTCTGCACCGACTGGACGGCCTTGGACTTCGCCAGTTCCTCCGCGTTCAGGTACGGGACGGCCTCGATCGCCTGGACGCGGCCCGACTGCAGCGCGGTCACGCGCGTGGACGGCTCGGACAGCAGCAGCCACGTCATCTTCGCGACCTTCGCCGGGCGCGGGCCGTTGTAGCCGTCGAACTCGGCGAACGACAGGCCGTCGGTCGCGCTCGCGGACGCCAGCCTGTACGGGCCGGAGCCGACCGGCAGCGAGTCGAACTTCTTCTGGCCCGCCTCGACGAGCTTCTTGGGCACGACCTTGACCACGGCCAGCCGCTCGGCGAACAGCGCGAACGGGTACTTGAGCTTGAACTCGACCGTGCTCGCGTCGACCTTCTTCACCCCGTCCAGGAACGGGAGGAACTGGATGAACAGCGACGCGTTCTTCTCGTCCAGGACGCGCTCGAAACTGAACACGACGTCATCGGCCGTGACGGCGGAACCGTCGTGGAACTTGGCGCCGTCCCGCAGCGCGATCCGGTAGGTGGTGTCGTCCACCTTCTCGGGGTCGGCCTTGGCGAGCGCGTTGTACGGCTGCCGGGTCACCGGGTCGAGGTCGACCAGGGACTCCAGCACGTGCAGGTTGGCGGCCACGGCGACGGCGCTGGAGGCCGTCATCGGGTCGAAGCCGCCCGACAGGGCGTAGGCGAGGGCGGCCTGGATGGTGTCCTTGGATCCGCCGGATCCGCCGGACCCGGTGGACGAGGGGCCGCCGCACGCGGCCAGGCCGGCGCTGATCGTCGCGGCCGCGCCGAGCAGTCCGGTGTAGCGCAGGAAGTCGCGGCGGTGCAGGCCGCGTCCGGGCTGGAGATCGGTCACGTCGTCTCCTGAGTGAGGGGGGTGGGGTTGCAGGCCAGCTTCCCCGCAGGTCGCGGGGGAGGTAGGACATCCAACGTCGTTCGTCGGTGTACCGTAGGCCCCGACACCGGCGAGGTCAAGTGCCGGACCGCGGACGATGGGGGAAGCCGATGACCGCAGCTCGGACCCGGGGCCGTGCGACGCGCGGCCGCAGCAGCCGGACCGAGGAGGTGCAGCAGCGGGTCAAGCAGCTGATCCTGGAGCGCGGCCTCGCCGTGGGCGACCCCATGCCCACCGAGTTCGAGCTGGTCGAGGAGCTGGACGTCAGCCGCAACTCACTGCGCGAGGCCCTCAAGGCGCTGCAGGCCGTCGGCATCGTGGAGATCAGGCACGGCTTCGGCATGTACGTCGGCAGCATGTCGCTCGGCGCCCTCGTCGACGAGCTGACCTTCCACGCCCGCATCTCCAAGGCGCAGGGCCGCGACGACCTGACCCACCTCGTGGACGTCCGCGAGGTCCTCGAACGCGGCCTCGTCGAGCAGGTCATCGACCGCGGCCTCGCCGCCGGCAACACCGAACTCGACGAGATCATGCGCCGGATGGACGAGGAGGCCCGCGACGGCTTCGTCACCCCGGAGACCGACCGCCTCTTCCACGAGCTGCTCTACAAGCCGCTCGCCAACCCGATCGTCAACCAGCTCCTCGCCGCCTTCTGGGACGTCTACCGGACCCTGCAGCACGACCTGGCCCCCGTCCAGCAGGAGGCCGCCGACGTCGCCCAGCGCCACCGCGACATCTACGAGGCGCTCCGCGGCGCCGACAAGACGGCCGCCAGGACGGCGATGGCCGCCCACTTCCGCGGCATCCGCGACCGGCTCGACCAGGCGAACTGAGGGGTTGACGGCTCCGACGCCCCGGTCTAGCTTCCCTCTCGAAGGACATCCTACATCCCATGTCCTACCGAGAGGGTTGAGGCCATGCCCCCGTCCCCCCGCTTCGCCGCGGGCCTGACCGCCGCGCTCATCGTCCTCGCGTCCGCCGCCGCCCCGCCCGCCCACGCCGCCGTCGCCCAATCAGCCGCGGTGACCACCGACTGCACGTCCAGCCGCATCCAGGAGACCGTCGTCAACCGGACCTCCGCCGCCACCACCTTCACCCTGACCTGGCCCGGAGTCGGCACCTGGACCGCCCGGGCCGCCGCCGGCGACAGCGCCCACTTCTACTTCACCAGGCCGTCCAGCACCGCCTACACATTCCGCACCACGACCCCCGAGGGCTTCGACCAGACCGACAGCGGCACGCTCGACTGCTCCGACGCGCTCAGCGTCCGCGCCGCCATGGACTGCGGCAGCCCGCACAGGCTGCGCCTCATCCTGGCCAACGACTCCCCCGCGTCCCGCACCTTCACCGTCGCCTGGCCGGGCCGCCCCTACTCCCCCTGGACCGTCACCGTCCCCGCGGGCTCCGGCCACGACGGCCTCTACTGGACGGTCCCGGACGGCACCCCGTACACCTTCAACGTCACCTCCGGCTCATGGAGCGACACCGTCTCGGGCACGTCCGGCTGCGGTGTCGGCTCCGGAAGGCCGGGGATGAACGCGCAGACCGTCCTCACCACGTCCACGGTCATCGACGGCCTGGGCAAAGCCGCCAAGTCCGTCCGCATCCCGGCCCTCGCCGTCTCCAACAGCGGCACGGTGATCGCCACGATGGACGCCCGCGTGGACGGCAGCTACGACCTCGGCGGCGGCACCAACAACATCCAGATCGCGATGACCCGCAGCACCGACGGCGGCGCCACCTTCACCCGCCCGAAGATCATCGCGAAGGCCCCGACCGCCTCCGAGGGCTACGGCGACCCGAGCCTCCTCGTCGACCGCGCCACCGGCGAGATCTTCTGCTTCTTCACCTACGCCCCCAAGCCCGGCGTCGGCTACTGGGGCTCCACCGCCGGGGACACCTCGGCGACCTCCACCACCAACACCCACATCCGCTACGTCACCTCGACCGACGACGGCGCCACCTGGAGCGCCCCGGTCGACCTCAACCCGCACGTCCGCAAGCCGGCGTGGGCGGGCATGTTCGCCTCGTCGGGCCACGGCATCCAGCTCGCCTCGGGCCGCCTCGTCCAGCCGATCGTCTACCGCGACTCGTCCGGCGACCACGCGTCCGACATCTACTCCGACGACCACGGCGCCACCTGGCACAACGGCACGACCGCCGGCACCGGCGTCAACGAGAGCAAAGTGATCCAACGCTCCACGGGCCGCGTAGCCCAGAACATGCGCTCCAACGCCGGCGCCAACCGCTGGTACGCCACCGCCCCCGACGTCACATCACCCTTCGGAACGTCCTGGAACAGCGGCCTGATAGACCCAGGCTGCAACGGCGACGAGATCTCCTACCTGTATCCCACCCCGGGCAACCCGTCCCTGACCAGCATCGCCCTGCACAGCAACAACGCCGCAACGTCCCGCACAGACCTGACCGTCCGCGTCAGCCGCGACGACGGCACAACCTGGCCCCACGAGGCCCTCATCAAACCGGGCGCCGCCGGCTACTCCACCATGGCCGTCCTACCAGACGGCTCCCTAGGAACCCTCTACGAAATAGGCGACACAGGCGGCATGGTCTTCACCCGCACCACCCTCCCCTGGCTCGAATCCTGACCCCGGCGAGGGCAGCGGTGCCCGCGGCGAAGATCCGGCCTCCGCACCCCGCAGCGCCACGAGACCAGGCGGCGGCCGGCGGCCGGTAAGCGGCTCCTCCACGGAACCCGCCGGACCATGACCGGTACCTGCCCTGGTCAGGCGGTGAGGGGCGGACGAGTCGGCCTGTAAGCCGGGTTCTGTGGGCCGCCGTCCCTTGCGGGGCGGCGGGTGACGGCCATCCATCTCGGGCCGCCGTTGCCGGCGGCCTCCAGCGGTCTACCCGCAGGCTCGGGCGGGCCGCCCTCGGGCACCTGCGCGGGGCCTCTTGCGGGGCCCCTTCTTGACCTTGCTCCGGGTGGGGTTTACCGAGCCGCCCACGTCACCGTGGGCGCTGGTGAGCTCTTACCTCACCGTTTCACCCTTACCACCGCGCGAAGCGGTGGCGGTTTGCTTTCTGTGGCACTGTCCCGCGGGTCACCCCGGGTCGGCGTTACCGACCACCCTGCCCTGTGGAGCCCGGACTTTCCTCGACGGGGATCGCTCCCCGACGCGGCCGTCCGGCCGGCTCGTCCGCCGTACGTAAAGGTTAGCGGGTGCGTAAAGCACTCATGCACCCCCGTCTGCCCTGGAGGGTAGGCGTCCGTGGGTCAAGAGGGAAGGTGGTGGACGTCGTTGAAGGTGCGGAGGGTGGCGGGGCCGTCGGCGTACCAGTCGATGGACGACAGGGCCGCCACGTCCAGGTGCATCCGGTAGAGGGACGACATGGGCGCGCCCAGGGCGTCCTTGATCAGGAGCTTGATGGGCGTCACGTGCGACACCACCAGCACCGTCTGCTCGCGGTAGCGGACCTTGAGCTTGTCCAGGGACGTGCGGACGCGGCGCGACACCTGCGCGAAGCTCTCCCCACCGGGCGGGGCCACTTCGGGGTCGGCCAGCCAGGACTTCATCTCGGCGGGCCACCCCTTGCCCGCTTCGCGGAACGTGAGGCCCTCCCACTCGCCGAAGTCCGTCTCGCGGAAGCCGTCCTCGACCCGGACGTCCAGGCCGGTGACGGCGGCGACCTCGGCGGCCGTGTCGCGGCAGCGGACGAGGGGCGAGGTGACGATCGCGTCGAGGCCGCGGTCCGTCAGGGCGAGCGCGGCGGCGCGGGCCTGGGCGGCGCCGTTCGCGGTGAGCGGGACGTCGCCGATCCCGGCGAAGCGCTTCTCGACCGACAGGGGCGTCTCGCCGTGCCGCAGCAGGACCGTGGTCATCGGGGCGGACGACGGCGGGCGCGGCGGCGGTCCGGGCTCGCCCGGACCGGGCTCGCGCGGCGCCTCCTCGACCTTGCGGGTCCAGTGCTCGCCGCGGGCGGCGGCGTCCATCGCCTCGTTGGCCAGCCGGTCGGCGTGCGCGTTCCGGTTGCGCGGGATCCAGCCGTAGGACACCGAGCCCAGCCCGGACGCGAGATCCCGCGCCTCCAGCGCCAGCGGGATCATGTCCGGGTGCTTGATCTTCCAGCGGCCGGACATCTGCTCCACGACGAGCTTGGAGTCCATCCGGACCTCGACGCGGGCTGACGGGTCGATCCGGGCGGCGGCCGCCAGCCCGGCGATCAGGCCCCGGTACTCGGCCACGTTGTTGGTGGCGTGCCCGATCGACTCGGCGGCCTCGGCGAGGACCTCGCCGGTCAGCGCGTCCCGGACGAGGGCCCCGTACCCGGCGGGCCCGGGGTTGCCGCGCGAGCCCCCGTCCGCCTCGACGACCAGCTTCCGAGAACCCGTGCCGTTGCGGGGGGACGGCCCCCCGCGGCCTCCGGCAGGTGCGTTCACAGCCCCGACTCGGGCGTGCGGACGAGGATCCGCCGGCACTCCTCGCAGCGGACGACCTCGTCCTCCGCGGCGGCCCGGATGTTGTTCAGGTCGACGGTGTTGAGGGCCAGGTGGCAGCCCTGGCACGCGCCCCGGAACAGCTTCGCCGCGCCCACGCCGCCGAACTGGCCGCGCAGCTTCTCGTAGAGGGCGAGCAGGTCGTCCGGGACGTCCTTGGCGACGGCGGTGCGGGCGGCGCTGGTCGTCCCCGCCTCCTCGTCGATCTCCCGCTGGACGGTGTCGCGGCGCTCGGTGAGCCCGGTCAGCTCCTCCTGCGCGGCGGACTGCTCGGCGCGCAGCGCGGCGACCCTGCCCTCGGCCTCCTCCGTCCGCTCCATGATCTCCAGCACGACCTCCTCCAGGTCGGTCTGGCGGCGCTGCAGCGACTCGATCTCCGCCTGCAGGCTGGACAGGTCCTTCGCGGACGTCACCTGCCCGGAGTCGAGCCGCTTCTGGTCGCGGTCGGCGCGGGTGCGGACCTGGTCGACGTCCTGCTCGGCCTTCTTCTGCTCCCGGGCCAGGTCGCCGACCGCGGTCTCGGCCGCCACGATCGCGTCGCGCAGCTCGGTGCGGCGTCCCTCCAGCCGCTCGATCCCGGCCAGCTCGGGCAGCGTGCGGCGGCGGTGCGCCAGCCGGTCCAGCGAGCTGTCGAGGTCCTGCAGGTCGATCAGGCGAAGCTGGGCTTGCGGTGCGGCTTTCACAATGCTCCTTCTGCGTGAAGGCGCCACGCGTCGGTGACGAGCGTGGACACCCGGGTCTCCAACGTGCCCGCTTCCGGCGAGGACGCGGCCAGCCGGCGCTCGGCGTCGGCCAGCCACGGCCATTCGGTCGCCCAGTGCGAGGCGTCCACCAGGGCGGGGCCGCCGTGCTCGGCGAACTCCGACGCGGGGTGGTGCCGCAGGTCGGCGGTGAGGTAGGCGTCGACACCGGCGGCGCGCGCGGTGTCGAGGAGGGAGTCGCCGGCGCCGCCGCAGACGGCGACGGTGCGGACGAGCGCCTCGGGGTCTCCGGCGGCCCGCACGCCCCAGGCCGTGGCGGGCAGCCCGGCGGCGGCCCGCTCGGTGAACTCCCGCAGCGTGAGCGGCGCGGCCAGCTCCCCGATCCGGCCGAGCCCGCGGTGCGGGTCGTCGGCGGCGGGGACCATCGGACGCAGCCCGCCGGTGAGGCCGACCGCCCGCGCCAGCGCGTCCGAGACGCCGGGATCGGCCCGGTCGGCGTTGGTGTGCGCGGTGTGCAGCGCGATCCCGTCCGTGATCATCCGGTGGATCAGCCGCCCCTTCGGGGTGGTGGCGGCGACCGAGTGCACCCCGCGCAGCAGCAGCGGGTGGTGCGTGACCACCAGGCCGGCCCCCCACTCCAGCGCCTCGTCGATGACGGCCGCGACGGGGTCGACGGCGAACAGGACCCGTCCGACCTCCTGGTCAGGGTCTCCGCAGACGAGGCCGACGGCGTCCCAGGACTCCGCCCACGCGGGCGGGTACAGCTCCTCCAGAACCGTGATGACATGGGATAGGCGCACGTCCCGCAGGCTACCGCGCCGAGCCGCTCCCAACGAGCCACCGAGCGTTACCCCGGGGCCCCGCGGTCTGTAACGATATGGACGGGACAGCGCACGACGGAGGGGAGAACACCATGTCGGCCACCGGCGCCGCCGCGGAAGCCGAACCTGAGGAGCCCAAGGCGCAACGCCCGTACATGCCCGGCTACGGCATCCAGGGCCCGGACGAGGGAGCCGGCCTGCTGCCGTGGTCGTGGGCGGTGGAGCGCCTGCGCGCCGCCCGCAACTTCTGGGTGTGCACGGTCCGGCCGGACGGGCGTCCGCACGCCATGCCCGTGTGGGGCGCGTGGTCGGGGGAGGCACTGCTGTTCAGCAGCGCCGTCCCGTCCCGCAAGATGGTGAACCTGCGGGCGAACCCGCAGGTGGTGGTGACCACAGAGGAGGCCGAGAACCCCGTCGTCATCGAGGGGCGGGCCGAGATCCTCACCGAGTCCAAGGATCTCCAGCGGTTCATCGACCTGGTCAACTCCAAGTACGCGACCCGCTATCGTGTCGATTTCCTGGACCCCGAGGTGAACGCGACCGTCGCGGTGCGCCCACAGTCGGTGTTCGGGCTCCGGCAGGGAGATTTCACCGGTTCTCCCACCCGATGGTCGTTCACAACCTGAATGTCCGCTGGGATCAATCCGGAGACTCATCGCGTTGGAGCCTGTGTGAAGTCACCCTTTCGGCGCCGCAAGCGCGTCAAGGGCCGTCCGCTGGGCAACCGCCCGGCGGCGGCCGAACCGGAGATCGTCGAGTGGCCCCGCGAGGGGACGGGCAAGTCGTCCCTGATGGGGGCCATCCGCGGCGACGGCGAGACCGGCGCCAGCTCCGGCGGCGGCCTGTTCGAGGACCTGGCGTCCGCGTTCGAGGGCTCCAAGAAGGTCAAGGTCGAGGAGCAGCAGCGGCAGAAGGTGCTGCGGCAGGACGACCACGAGCAGGCCGGGGACGGCGCCACGCGCGACGACCTGGACTCGGGCAGGATCCGGATACGGCGCAACCCGCCGCACGATTAGTGTCCGATTTGTCTCGAACATAGGTTCGAATACACGTTATCCTGCCCTCGTGAGCACCTACGTCCCGCCCGGCTGGCCCTCGCAGGTGCACCCACCGGGCTCCGACCGCTTCGAGGACACCGCGCTCGGCTGGCTGCTCGAGCTCGTCCCGCCCGAGTACCGCCGCTACGGGGTCCTGCGCCGCTACCCCATCGCGCTCGCCCGGATGGCCCGCCAGCACGTCGGCGCGTCCCTGGACGCGGCCCGCGAGGGCTTCCGCACCGCCCGCGTCGACCTCGGCGACGTCGTCCCGCCGCACGGCGTCGAGTCCGTCCTGGACGCCTACCGCCGCGAGGGCGCCCGCCTCGTCGCCGTCCTGCGCGCCGTCGAACTCGTCGAGACGGCCCTGCGCGGCCTCGCCGAGCCCGACGACCCCGCCCACCGCCGCCCTTTCACCCCCAAGCTGTGACGACCCCGTTGACTCCCTGTCGCCTCGTGCGCAAGCCTTTGAGCCGACCCTGACGGGAGGCGGGTTCCGGTGAGCACACCACCTGGGTGGTACCCAGATCCAGAGTGGATGGGCCGCGAACGCTACTGGGACGGACAAACCTGGACCGCCCGGTCACGCCGGTACGAATCCCGCACCCGCCGCCGCACGTCCCTCAGCACCACCCCACCTCCAGAGCCCCCGCCACCCCCCGAGGCCGCACCCCCACCCGCGCCACCGGACGCATGGACGGCACCGCCCCCCACCGCACCACAGCCGACACCCGACACCCCAACGCCACCGCCACCGCCGTCCGCCCAGCCCCAAGCGACGCCCGCGCCGCCACCCACGTCACCACCGGACGCATGGACGGCACCCGCCCCCACCGCACCACAGCCGACACCCAGCCCCCCAACGCCACCCCCACTACCGGCCGCCCAGCCCCAAGCGACGCCCGCGCCGCCACTCGCATCGCCGTTGGACGTGTGGACGGCGCCGCCTTCGGGCACGCCGCAGCCCTCGTCCGCCAGTCCAGACCCCGCCGAGACGACCGTGCCCACGCCGCCGCGACTGCCCGATCCGGCTGCCGACGTCGCCTGGGGAACGCCCCCGGCCCCGCCGGGCGCGTTCCTCGTGCCACCGGCGCCTCGCACGCCGGTGGAGCCGTCCGTGCCGCACGCCGTGCAGGGGCCGCCGCCGGAGGTCGCGGTGCCGGTGCGGGCGCCCGCACCTCGGACGCCCGTGGAGGGGCATCTGCCGCCGGTCCCGTCCCGACAAGCCGCGGCGCCCCAGGCGGTGCCCGCCGTTTCCGCGCCGGCGACCGATACCGGCGCGGCCGGGTGGCACGTTCCGGAGGCGGGGCGTTATCTGCCGCCCGGACGGCAGGCGCCGGGGCGGGCGGGGGTTCCCGTCGCGGTCATCGTGGGGGCGGAGGCCGTCGTCGTCGCGGCCGCCGCGTTCGGGGCTCAGTCGGTGTGGCCCGTCTGGGGCGCGGTGGCGGTCGTCGCCGTGTGGGCGCTGGTGCTGCTGGCGCCGCTCGGGGCGGGGCGGGTGTACGGGTACCGGGAGCCGGGCAGCGCCGAGCGCGTCCAGTTGGAGCAGTCGTGGCGGGACGTCCAGCGGCGTGCCGGGGCGGGTGCGTACCGGCTGGTGGTCGTCGAGTCGGACGAGCTGAACGCCTGCGTGCCGTTCGGGCGGACGGTCGCGGTCACCTCGGCGTCCGCGCGGTCGCTGCCGCCCGGACGGCTGGAGGCCGTGCTCGCCCATGAGCTGGGGCATCTGCTCGGGTGGCGGGCGGTCCCGGCGTTCGTGCACGCGCAGGTCACGCTGCCGAGCCGGGCGCTGCTGTGGACGCTGCGCCGGTCTTGGTCGCCGATCGGGCCGATGTGGAGGCGGGCCGTGACATGGCACCGGCCGATCGGTTTCGTGCTGGTGTTCCTGCTGGCGCTGGTGGCCACGGCGGTCACCGCGGTGGTGGCGCTGCCCGCCTGCGTCGCGTACATCGCCGCGCTCGGCGCGCGGCTGCCGGGCGGGCGCGGGGAGGGACGGGCGGACGGCGTCGCGGTGCGGCTCGGGTTCGGCGCCGACCTGGTCGCGGCCGTCGAGGACCGCATCGAACACGCCCGGCACGGGCTGCCGCTCCACCTGGTCCGGCGGGCGCAGGGGCTGCGGCGCCGGCTCGGGTGATCAGCCCTTGCCGCCCCACAGCGGCGGCGGCCCCGGGTGGGGGCCGGGCGGCGGCCCGGGATCGGCCGAGGGGGGCGCCTGCGGAGGCGGCGGCCCCTGGTGAGGGCCGGGCCGGTGGCCGGGAGGTGGGCCGGGATCGAACGCGCGCGGCGCCTGCGGAGGCGGCGAGCCCTGGTGAGGGCCGGGGCGGTGGCCGGGGGGTGGGCCGGGGTCGGACGCGAGCGGTGCGCGCGGGGGCGGCGGTGTCGGGGGCGCGGCCCACTGCGGCGGCGGTGCGGCCCATTGCGGGGGCTGCGCAGTCGGCTGCGGGGGCTGCCGGGTCAGCGCGGCGGGGCCGGGGACGGCCTGCCGCGGGGCGGGCGGGTCCGGGAGGGGGCCGGTGGTGACGCGGTCCAGCGTGATGATCGCCGGGTCGCACTCGACGGGGGTGACGGTGCGCCCCCCGCCGGGCTCGGACCGGACCAGCAGCAGCGCGTGGTCGGGAAGGTGCTGCAGGGTCACGGGTTCGACGAGGTACTCGTACACGCGCTGGGTCGTGTCGGCGTCGCTCCAGTTGGTGCCCTCGGCGTAGGCGTAGGCGGCCGACCAGTTCCGGGAGGTGGAGGTCGCGGTCCCCTCGGTGTGGCTCTGGCCGGTGGAGCCGCCCCGGTTCCGGCCGCGCTGGCTGGAGGTCGACCGGTCGGGGAACAGCCCGAACATCTCACCGCCCGAGTAGCTGACGCCGGCGGAATTGCTCGTCCCCCAGTTACGGGACGTGCTCGTCGTGCGGCTGGTGCTGCGGGTCTCCGAGTCGCCCTCCCCCCGGGTGTCGGTCGAGGTGTGCGATTCGTTCCCGCCGACGTTCTTCGTGATCTGCGACAGCACGAACCGGTGGTCGCGTCCGATGAAGCCGGCGGCCCGCGCGGCGTCCTCGTGGTTGCCGAGCCGCATGAACCCGACCGCGCCGCCGCCGATCAGCTCGGCGGACGTCTCGCGCAGATGCCGGAACAGCAGCGTCAGCGGGACGCCGCGCCGCTCGCAGGCGTCCGACAGCCGCTCCAGGTGGCGCCGGGCCAGCTCGTCCGCGCCGGCGATCACCAGGGCGGGCGTCGACTCCCACGACGCGGTGATCCGGTGCGTGACCCACTGGACGATCAGGTCGGTGAGCAGTTCGGACCGCACGTTGCGGGCCTGGCTGTCCAGCGCGACGACGGTCAGGTACCCGGCGCCCTCTCCGGACGGCTCCGTGCCGAGGTTCTCCAGGGGGTGGACGTACGACTCGATCCGCGACAGGTTCGCGTGGGCCTGGCGCCGGTACTCCACGGTGAACAGCTCGCTCGCGATGTGCCGCCGTTCGTCGCGGGTCAGGACGTCCCCGTCGTCGGGTTCGCCCATCAGGGCGCGCAGGGCGGCGGCGATCCGCGCGAGGGTGATGTCGCCGCCGAGGGCCCCGCACACCTTGGTGAGGATGCGGTCGTCCATGCTCCGCTCGGCGCGGGCCGCGTCGGGGGTGCCGCCGTGCATGGACTCGACGATCGCGTCCACGAGGTCCTGCGGCGACATGTCGGTCAGCAGGCTCGACGACGCCTGGCGGCTGGGCAGCAGTTGCGCGTCAACGTCCATCCAGGCGGCGCGGCCCAGTTCGACCAGCTCGCGGCTCACGACCTCGCGGGACAAGTCGAGCACCAGCAGCGGCTGGACGGCGAGGGCGGACGCCCCGTAGGTGGTGAGCAGCGCCTCCCAGGCCCACAGCGTCCCGCCGAACACGTCCAGCCGGCGGCCGGGCAGCGGGGCCGACCCCCATTCGGGCAGCCCGTCCAGCCGCGCCCGTTCGGCGGCGTCGTGGGCCTGCCTGCGGGCGTGCCATTGCCGCGACCGCTCCTCGTAGCCGCCGACGACCTGCTTCTGCGCCAGCTCGTAGGCCGCTCTGGCGGCCTGCCGCTGCTGGAGCGCCCACCACGTCAGCACCCCGCCGGGCACCATGGCGATGACCGCGAGCAGCAGCGACCCGGCCGACAGCTGCGCGGAGGCGCCGGCCGAGCAGGCGGCGAACAGCACCAGCACGGCGGCGATGCCCGCACTGGCCGGGAGGGTGCGGGTCAGCCTGCGCTGGGCGGCGAGCTCGGTCTCGGTGACGCGGCGCGCCAAGTATTCAGGTAACGCCTGCTGCTGCGGCGGCGCCTCCGGGAACGGGGTCAGGAACCACCAGCGGTCCCGGAAGACCCATCCGATGCGCGGATCGGGGCTGAACAGGCGCTCGCGGCGCGACAGCAGCCCCCCGTGGTCGACCGGTTCGCCCGTCACGACGCTGAACCCCCCGCTCTGCTCGGGTGCCGACTCCGCTCGTCACGCCTGTCCCCGCGGCGTCCGGGCCCGCGCGGCGATGCCGCAGACCACCCAAGCAGATTGACACGGAACTTGTCAGGCCCTCTGCCGCAAATCGGCCTTCCCAACGGTGCTCTTGCTCAATAACCTGACTCACCATGGCACTCGGGGCTGACATGTCGGAGCTGCTGCGCGGCCTGCCGGTGTGCAGGCTGCTGGAGGTGCCGCGGCCCGACCGGGCGGACGGCCGGGACGAGTGGCGCGACCAGCGGCTCGCGGCGCTGGTGTCGGCGTACCACGCGGGCGGGGAGCCGGTGCTCGTCGGCTGGCGGCGCGCGGCGGCGTTCGGGCCGACGGAGGTGTTCGTCGGCGGGTCCGGGCTCGTCGCCGACCGGGACGGGAGCGCGGCGACGCTGAGCCTCCCGGCGGGCGGGCGCGGGGTGCTGGTCCCCGGCGGCGTCGCCGCGGACGCGATGCCGCACTGGGTCGGCATCGGCGGCATCGCCGACGGCCTGCTCGTCGACGACCGGCTCCAGGAGGAGCCCGCCCGGCCGTCCCTGGAGGACGGTCTGCTCTCGGTGTGGATGCGGCCGTTCGCGTGGCTGCTGGTCGCCGAGCCCGTGGAGCCGTCCGAGGCCGGGCGCCTCGCCGACGATCTCGCCGACCGGCAGCAGCGCGCCCAGTCGATGGCGGAGATGTCGCCGGAGGAGTCGGTGGCGGCGGTGCGGATGGAGCGGCGGCACCGGGAGCTGCGGCGGTCGGCGACGTCCGGGCTGTGGCGCGTGCACCTGGCGGCCGGGGCCGCGACGCCGGAGGGTGCCGCGCGGGTGGCGGCGCTGGTGTGCGCGTCCACCGACCTGACCGGGCTGCCGTACGCGCTGGTCCCGGGCGAGAAGGGGCCGTTCGAGGCCAGCACGCAGCTGGTGGCGGCGCTCGCGCGGCCGCCCGCCCGGGAGGTCGCCGGGGTCCGGTTCGTGATGCGGCCGGAGTTCGACGTGACGCCCGAGTCGGCGGACGCGGGCGTCCCGCTCGGCCGGGTCCTGGACCGCGACCGCCGCGAGGTCGGGGCCCTGTCGCTGCCGCTGCCCAGCCTGAACCGGCACACGTTCGTGTGCGGCGCGACCGGCTCCGGCAAGTCGCAGACCATCCGGTCGCTGCTGACCGCCGCGTCCGCCGCCGGGCTGCCGTGGCTGGTCGTGGAGCCGGCGAAGGCCGAGTACCGGCTGATGGCGTCCCGGCTGGCGACGGCGGGGCTGCCTGACGCGGAGGTCGTCGTGATCCGGCCCGGTGACGCGGAGGCGATCGCGGCCGGGATCAATCCGCTCGAACCGGCCATGGGCCCGGACGGGCGGCCGTTCCCGCTGCAGACGCACGCCGACCTCGTCCGGGCGCTGTTCCTCGCCGCGTTCGAGGCGGACGAGCCGTTCCCGCAGGTGCTGGCGGCGGCGCTGACCCGCTGCTACGAGCGGCTCGGCTGGGACCTGGCGCTCGGCGAGCCGACCCTCCCCGGGACGTCGCCGCGGTACCCCTCGCTCGCCGACCTGCAGGCCGTCGCCGAGGAGGTCGTCGACGACATCGGCTACGGGCAGGAGATCACCGACAACGTGCGCGGGTTCATCCGGGTGCGGCTGTCCAGCCTCCGGCTCGGCACGACGGGGCGGTTCTTCGAGGGCGGCCACCCGATCGACTTCGACGCGCTGCTCGCCCGCAACGTCGTCCTGGAGATCGAGGACGTCGGCGACGACCGCGACAAGGCGTTCCTGATGGGCACCGTCCTGGTCCGGCTGGTGGAGCACCTGCGGATGCGGCAGGGCGCCGCGGCCGGCCTGCGGCATCTGAGCGTGTTCGAGGAGGCGCACCGGCTGCTGCGGCGCAGCGAGCAGGCGGGCCCCGCGGCGCACGCGGTGGAGACGTTCGCGAGCCTGCTGGCGGAGATCCGCGCGTACGGGGAGGGGCTGATCGTGGCGGAGCAGATCCCGTCCAAGCTCGTCCCGGACGTCATCAAGAACACCGCCGTCAAGATCGTCCATCGGCTGCCCGCGCGGGACGACCGGGACGCGGTCGGCGCCACCATGAACATCACCGACGCCCAGTCGCAGTTCCTGGTCACGCTCACGCCCGGCGAGGGCGCGGTGTTCACCGACGGCATGGACTTCCCGCACCTGGTGCGCGTACCGGACGGCTCCCGGGCGGAGCACGCCGCGCCGCTCGCCTCCCCCGCCACCCTCGTGACCCCGCGCAGCGGCACCTGCGGGACGGACTGCCGCGACTCCCCCTGCACCCTGCGCGACATGCGCATGGCCCAGCGGGCCATGGCCGACCGCCCGGAGCTGGTCCTGTGGGCGGAGCTCGCCACCGCCGCGCACCTGACCGGCTGGGGCACCCCGCACCCGGACCCGTCCGCGCTGGACGGGCTGCCCCGCCGGCTCCGCGACTGCGCCGTCTCGCACGCCGTGGACGCGGCCGTCGCGTCCCGGGCGGCTCCGGGCGAACTCGCCGGCCATCTGGTGGCGGCGGCGCACGGCGGCTCCTGCGAAAGCGGTGAAACGGCCTATTTCGCGGCCCCTTACCGCTGGTGCCTCGTCCTGGAGGAACTCGAACGCGCCCATAAAGCGGACCCCGGCGGCGGCCGCCATCCGTTCAGCGACAGATGGGAGGCCCACTACGGGCGCGCCATTCCCGGTGCGGCACTCGCCGATCAACTCGGCACCGTCAAAGCCTGGTGGGACCGCGACCAGCGCGACCTCGGCGCCCGCGACCTCGCGGTCTGGGGCTCCACCGGGGCCATCGAGAAGGCCGTGGGCGCCGTCCGCGCCGACGCCGACTGGCCCGCCCGCCTCCGCGAGGCGGCCGCCCGGCTCGGCAACGCCGACGGCGTGCTCGGCTCGTTCATTTCCGCCGAATAGGCGACCCCTCAGGCACCATGGGAGCCATGGGGATTCTGGAGCAGGTGGCACCGAACCTTGTCGACGTCCTCCACCGCGACGCCTGGTGGATGGGCTGGAACACCTTCCTGGCCTGGATTCCGGCCGGGCTCGCATTCCTCCTCTTCCGCGGGAGCCGCGTTTCCCGGTCGCCTTTCTGGTGGACGGGCCTGGTGCTCTTCGTCCTTTTCCTGCCGAACGCTCCGTATGTCGTCACCGACCTGGTCCACCTGCGCGGCGACATCGTCCACGCCGACCGCGGCGGCCCGGTGGTGACCGCGATCCTCCCCCTCTACGCGCTGCTCATCGCGTCGGGCTTCCTCGCGTACTACCTGTCGCTGGCCGCCGCGACCCGCCACCTCACCCGGCTCGGACTCGGCGCCTGGAACGGCCGCGCCACCGTGGCCGCGCACGCCCTCTGCGCCATCGGCATCTTCCTCGGCCGCTGGGCCCGCCTGAACAGCTGGGAACCCGTCGTGGACCCGCACGCCACCATCGAGCGAATCGTCGTCCACCTGACCTGGACGTGGGCGCCGGTGCTGATCGTGGGCACCTTCCTCGTCACCTGGGTGTGCCACTTCATGACGAAGGCCATCGCCGAAGCCTCGTTCGACGCGACCCTGAGGAACGCCCGCCGCCTGCACACGACGCTCACGTCCTGACGGCCGGGCTCAGTCCTCGACGAATTCGGCCTCGACGCTGATCTCGGCGCCGGCGAAGAGCCGGGACACCGGGCACAGCTCGGCCGCCTCGTCCACCGCCGTCTGGAAGCCGGCCGCGTCGAGCTCGGGCACCTTCCCCTTGACGTGCAGCGCCGAGGACACGATGGTCGGCACGCCGTCCACCTCGTCGAGCGTCACCGTCGCCGCGACGGTGAGCCGCTCCGGCTTGGCCTTGTGCTCGCCGAGCCGCAGAGCGAGCGCCATCACGAAGCAGGACGAGTGGGCGGCCGCGGCCAGCTCCTCGGGGCTCGTCACCCCGTCCGGCCGGACGGTTCGGGCGTCCCAGCTCACCGGCAGCCCGGTGAAGGCCCCGGTCGAGCCGCTCAGCGTCCCGCCGCCCTTGGCGAGGGTCCCCTCCCACGTGGTCTCCGCCGTCCGCTCAGCGATCGCCATGTCCCTCTCCTCACACCGTGACCGGGCACAGATTTTTCAGCACCCCACCTATTTTTACAGTCCAACTTGTAAAAAACACAAGAGCGGAGCGCTGGGAGGCGCATCAGGGACGACGCGGAGGCCGTCGGCGGCGTGCGGGCCCTTCGGTGGTCAGGTCGGTGCGGTCAGGTCGGTGCGGTAGGTCGGTGGTCAGGCGAGTTTCTCCAGGCGGTCGGCGGCCTCGGCGGCGCCTCCGGCGGCGGCGAACCCGGTGCGGGCCGTCTCGGCGGCGGCGCGGTGCGGGCCGTCGGCCAGGACGGTGGAGAGGGCGGCGCGGAGGTCCTCCGGGCGGGCGTCCTCGAAGCCGACGGACAGGCCCGCCCCGGCGGCCTCCACCCGGCGGGCGATGACCGGTTGGTCGTCCCTGACCGGGGCCACCACCAGCGGCATGCCGCGGGACAGGGACTCGCAGACCGCGGTGTGCCCGCCGTGGCACAGCAGCACGGAGGCATGGTCCAGCAGCTTGTGCCGGGGGATCCGCTCGCGGACCAGGACGTTCGGCGGCGGCTCGGGCACCGTGCCCGGCGGCGCGACGAAGACCGCCTGGACGTCCATGTCGCGGACGGCCTCGGCGGCGGCCTGGAAGAACCGGTCGGCGGACGGCCCGGCGATCCTGCCGAGGGTGGCCAGGACGGCGGGGCGTCCGTCCAGCCACTCCCACGGGAACGTGCACGGGGCCGAACGGGTCGCGGTCGGGCCGACGAAGGCGAAGTGGTCCGGGAAGACCGAGGTGTCGCCGACCAGAGCGGAGGTGGCGAAGACCAGCGTGAGGTGGTCGGAGAAGCGCAGGTCGAGGAGGTCCTCGATGCCGTGGTCGAGCTGGAAGTCCCCGATGTGGTCGCGGATCTCCTCCTCGACCTCCGGCAGGCCGGCGAGCGGGCGGGTGAACTCGGCGGGCGAGGAGGCGGAGGTCGCCCAGGGGATCTCGCGGTGCCGCGCGGCGACCGGCGCGGCGAGGACGGCCTGGTCCGACAGCACGACGTCCGGGTGGAAGCGGTCGAGGGCCTGCTCGACGCCCGGCATCATCGCGCGGCCGAACGGGACGAGGAAGTCCTCCCACAGGAAGCGGAGCGCGTCGAGGCCGCGCAACTCCAGCCAGCGGTCGCGGACCGCGCCGAAGTCGTCGCCGGCGCCGAAGACGCGCGACCCGGGCCGCAGCATGCCTTCCAGGGACGCGCGGTGCCCCGCCCAGGCGACCTTGTGGCCGCGGCGGCCGAGTTCGGCGGCGACCGCGGCCATCGGGGCGATGCGCCCGGTGAGCGGGGGGACGGCGAACAGGAATCGGCGTTCCGGCGTCCGGACCCGCTGGATTCCCGGGTCGCCGAGAATCGACGGGACCTGGACGCGACGGGCGCTCGCGCGGCGCTGGGTCATGCTCGGCTTTCCTCCATGTCGGTTCCGCCGGACACGGTCGTCCAGGCGATGACGTGCCCGTCGAGTTCGCGGGTCTGCACTGTGGTGACGGTGCCGCCGGCGGCGATGAGGAGCCGTTCGGCGTCGGCGACGGTCACGACCAGTTCGGGGCCGTCCGCCCCCGTGCTCATGGGCTGTGTGCTCATGGGCTGCGTGCCCATCGACTGCAGCACCGCCTGCTTGGCGGCGCGCACCCGTGCGTTGTTCTCGCTGACGGCGAGCCCGATGCCCGCCGGGTCGTGGCCGGGCCGCACCAGGGCGACGCCCAGTTCTCCGTCGGAGGCTATCGACACGGTCAGCGGCTCGTCGAACGGGCCGGTCACCGTCGGCCCCTCCTGGACGGTGAGTTCGGCGGGGAACAGGGGCCCGTGTCCGTTGCGCCACAGGTGGTCCCTTACGGCGTCCTTCGCGGCGATCCGCCCGAGCAGCCACGGCCCCTGCATGACCGGCGGGAGCGCCTCGTAGGCGGCGCGCTCACTCGCCCGGAGGTACTGGCGCATCAGCAGGTCACGGGACGCGGAGCCGTCCCAGCGCTTGCGGGCCGCGGTCCAGCCGCCGGGCTGGGGCTCGCCCGTCCCCGACACCTCGGGGGTGAACTTCATCCGCCAGAGGGCCTCGTCGGTGTAGAAGCGGTGCGTGGTCCATCCGTCGATGCGCGCCCACACGGTTCCGTTCTCACGGATCATCTCCGCCGAGCAGCGCATGGTCGTGTCGGTGAGGGACTGGTTCCAGATCGTCGTCTCCAGGCGTTCCCCGGCGGTCGGCGGCGGCCCGTACAGCAGGACGCGCTCGACCCCGACCGGGAACACGGTCTGGTTGGTGTCGCCGTACACCTGGATCCAGTGCGCGCAGAGCTGCCCGGCGCTGTCCATGAGCGCCCCCGGCGTGGGCAGGGCGGTCAGGACGGCGCGCACACCGTCCTCGGCCAGGGCCGTGATCTCGCTGATGCCGCGGAAGAGCGGGCCGTGGAACATCCAGCGTTCCTCGTACAGGCGCTCGGCGGTGACGATGGGCGGGCCCTCGATGGTGAGCGGCGTGCGGTCCGGGGCGGGCGGCAGGGGGTAGTGCTCGGCGAGTAGGACCGTCGCGTCCGCGTACCCGGGAATGACGACCTTGACCCTGCGGGGCCGGTCGCCGTCGTCGACGAGGGAGGCGCGGATGTCGACGGTCGTCGGCGGGCTGGCCACGATCCACCGGACGGTGCGGACGTCCTCGAACCCGACGACGACCGCGTCGGGCAGCAGCTCGCGCGCCGTGCCGGCCATCACCTCGACCAGCGCGGCCAGCGGGACGATCGGGAACCGGTCCGACAGGTCGGGCCAGCCGGGGGCCTGCGGGACGAGGCAGTGGTCGGCCAGCTGCGGCATCGCCTCGACGGAGAACGCGCGGGACACGCTCAGCTCGGCGGCCTCCGGCGACGGCTCCCCCGCGGCCACCGGCGCCGCCCCGCCGCCGAGCGCCTCCAGGACGGACTGCGCCCCCGTCGCCGCGTCGTTCAGCAGCGCCTCCAGCTCCGCCAGGATGGGATCGTCGGCCGGCAGCGACGGCACGCCCGGCGCGCGGTGGATCGGCTCGACCGCCCCGTCCAGCCTGACCAGCGGCGTGCCGAGGTCGAGCCGCAGGCCGGCGGCGGCCGGGGGCGGCGCGGCGGCGCCGTAGCCCTCGGCCCACAGCGCGGCGACGACCCGGCGCAGCTGCGCCATCCCGTCCCGCTTCGGCACGTTGACGGCCATCGCGAGGTGCTCGCGGTCGCCGAGCCGGTCGGCGACGAACCCGGTCAGCCCGCCGGGCCCGACCTGGACGAACGCCCGCACGTGCGCCGCGCCGTACAGCTCCTCGATCAGCTCGCCGAACCGGACGGGTTCGAGCAGGTGCCGGACGGCGAGGTCGCGGACCGCCTCCGGCCCGCGCGGGAACGGCGCGGCCGTCGACGCCGACCACAGCGGGACGCGCGGCTCGCGGATCTCCAGGGCCTCCAGCGAGTGCCGCACCTGCTTCTCGAACGCCTCGGCCAGCGGGGTGTGGAATCCGGCCTGGAACGGCAGCTCGGTGCCGAGGACGCCCTCGGACGCCAGCCGCCCGAGGATCTCCCGGACGGCCTCCGCCGGCCCGCAGATCACCGATTGGTGCGGGCAGTTGTCGTGGCTGACGAAGACGCCCGACCCCGCCGCGACGGCCTCCCGCGCCGGGGCGGCGCCGCAGCCGAGCACCGCGTACACGGCGTCGGGGGCGTCCAGCGCGGCGCCGTCGAGGTCCCGGGCGAGCGCGCCCGCGTCGCACATCCCGGCGACGGTCATGGCCGTCCATTCGCCGAGGCTGTGCCCGGCCACGACATCGGCCTCGACGCCCAGTTCGGCGAGCGCGGCGGCGAGCAGGCGCCCGGCGCCCAGCGCGTCGGCGGCGTGGCCGAGCAGGTCGGTGCGGCCGGTGAGGCCGGGGTCGGGCAGCCCGAAGTGCGCGGCGACGTCGGCGACGCACGGGTCGAAGGCGGGCTCGAACCCGGGGAACAGGAACGCCAGCCGGCCGCCCTCCGCGAGCAGCGGACGCGGCGCGAACCACACGTCGCTCCGGCCCCGCCACGCGGTTCCGCGCTGGACGACGGCCCGCGCCAGGTCGAGCCTGCGCGGCGTCGGGCCGACGATGGCGAGGCGGCACGGAAGGTCGGGAACGTCCTCGGTGGCCCGGGCGAGGAGCGACTCGTCGGAGGCGGCCAGCGCCCCGGCCAGTTCCTCGGTCGTGCGCGCGGCCAGCCGCAGCACGGCCTCGCCGTCCTGAGCCGGCGTGTCGAGCCGCCGCCGCCCTCCGCGCCGGACGGTCGACGACGGCGGCTCCTGGAGGACCAGATGCGCGTTGGTCCCGCCGAACCCGAACGCGTTCACCACGGCCCGCCGCGGGCCGCCGGGCCGCTCCCATTCGGCGGCCTCCCGCAGGAGCCGCAGCCTGCCGCCGGCCAGCGCCGGATGCGGGTCGTCCACGTGCAGCGTCGGCGGCAGCACCCCGTCGCGCAGCGCGAACGCGGCCTTGATCAGCCCGGCCATCCCGGCGGCGGGCATCGCGTGGCCGATCATCGACTTGACGGTGCCGAGCCCGACCGGCGGGCCTTCGGCCCCGAGCACGCGGCGCAGCGTCGCCAGTTCCGCCTCGTCGCCCGCCGGGGTGCCGGTGCCGTGCGCCTCGACGAGCCCGACCGCGCCGGGCGCCGCCGGGTCCAGGCCGGCGTCCCGCCAGGCGCGCTCGACGGCGAGGACCTGCCCGTCCACCAGCGGGCTCAGGATGCTCGCGGCCCGCCCGTCGCTGGAGGACCCGGCGCCGAGGATGACCGCGTGGATCCGGTCGCCGGCGCGCTCGGCGTCCGACAGCCGCTTCAGCAGCACCATCCCGGTGCCCTCGGCGAGGAGCGTCCCGTCGGCGGCCCGGTCGAACGGGCGGATCGTCTCGCTCGGGCTCAGCGCGCGCAGCTGGCTGAACACGCTCCACAGCGTGGCGTGGTGCGCGTGGTGGACGGCCCCGGCGAGCATCGCGTCCGCCTGCCCGCCGCGCAGCGCCCGCACGGCGTGCTCGACGGCCAGCAGCGACGACGCGCACGCCGCGTCGAGGGTGTAGGCGGGTCCGTGCAGGTCGAACGTGCCGGCGATGCGGGACGCGGCGAGGCTCGGCACCAGCCCGATCGGGGCGTCCCCGCCGTCCGGGCCGAGCCGCTCGCAGAACGCCCGGCGGATCTCCGCCAGCCGCTCCCGGCCGAGTTCCGGCATCAGCTCGCCGAGGATCCCGGTGACCTGGTGGGACGTCCGGACCCGCTGGTCGTGGCGGGCCGCGCCGGGCGTGAGGTAGCCGGCGCGGCCGATGACGACGCCGATCCTGGACCGGTCGGGCAGCCGCTCGTCGCCGCCCGCGTCCGCGATCGCGTCCCCGGCGGTGCGCAGCGCGAGCAGCTGGTCGGGCTCCATGCCGGGCACCGCCGCGGGGAGGATGCCGAACCGGGCCGGGTCGAACGTGGCGAGGTCGTCGACGAACCCGCCGCGCCGGCAGTAGAACCGGTCGCTCTGCGGTGCGCGGGCGTAGGCGTCCGGGTCGTAGTAGAGCGCGGGGTCCCAGCGTCCGGGCGGCACCTCGCTGATCGCGTCGAACCCGGCGAGGACGTTGCGCCACAGCTCGGCCGCCGACCCGGCGCCGGGGAACACCGCCCCGGCACCGACGATCGCGATCGGCTCGCGGTCCTCGTTCACCGGACGTCCCCGGTCAGCACGACGTGCGTCTCGTCGCCGCGGGCGATCTCCCGCAGCAGCGCCGCCGCGGCGGCCCCCGGGTCGATCGGCGCGGCGCCGCCGCCGGGATCGGTGCCGCCGTCCGGCCAGGGGCCGAGGCCGGCGACGAGCACCCGGCCGCGCAGGCGTCTGCGCCACAGGTGGGCGAGCGTGCCGCACGCGTCCTCGGCCGCGGCGTCGCCGGCCCGGCCGCGGTCACCGCGCACCCCGGCGAGCCCGCACAGGACGGCGAAGAATCCGAGGTCGGGCCGGACCGCCCGGGCGAGCGCGGCGGCGCCGTCGACCTTCGCCCGGTAGGTGTTCTCGAGGTCGCGGGGCGCCTCGCCGAGCGCGGCGGCGTGGATCACGCCGTCCAGCCGCCGGTGCGTCAGCTGGACGTTCTCGGCGACGCTCCGGACGGCCTGCGGGTCCCGGGCGTCGCCGGCGTGGAACCGGACGGACGCCGCGTGCTCCTCCAGGGCCTCCGGCCGCAGGTCCCGGCCGGACGCGCGGGCCATGAGCTCGATGTGGCAGCCGGTCGTCCGGGCCAGTTCCAATGCCGTCCGCGCCGTGACCTCGTGCTCGCCGCCGGTCAGCAGGACGACGGCGTCGCGCCCGAGGTCGGGGGCGCCGTCGCCGAGCGGCTCGGCCGGCAGCAGTTCCAGCCCGTGCCGCAGGCCGCCCTCGTGCCCGACCACGACCGGCGCGTCGGGGGCCAGCAGCTCCGCCATGATCCGCCGGGCGATCGCCCGCGGGGTGTCCTTGGTGTCGAGGTCGAGGGCCCGGACGAGCGCCTCCGGGTACTCGTTCGCGAGGGTCCGGGCCAGGCCGCGCAGGCCCGCGCCCGGGGCCGGATCGCCGATGCCCCCGCCGTGGAAGCCGTGCCCGAACCGCCCTCCGGCGCCGCTGGCGAGGACCAGCCACCGCAGGCCGCCGGTCACCGCCCGCCCGATGCCCGCGAACGCCCCGGGCAGCACGCCCGCCGCTCCCGGCCGCAGGGCCGCCAGGTGGACGAGCCCGTCGCAGGGTCCGTCGACGTCCTGCGGCGTGCGCACCCGCGCGCCGTGCCGTTCGAGCAGGTCGCCCAGTTCCAGCGCGATGCCGCACCCGTCGTCGACGAGGACGAAGCTCCGGCCGGCGAACGCCGTCCCCGACTCCGGCGGTGCCGGCAGCGGATCGAGGTCGACGACCCGCGGCACCCGCCGCGCCGGCCGCCGGGCGGCCCGCGCCTCGGGGCTCGGCCACACCTGCCGGTCGGCCCGGCGCATCCGGGGCACGGTCCCCGCGTCCTGCGGGGGCGCGGGGTGGTCTTCGCGCCGCTCCTCCTCCGCCCCGGCAGCGGGCGGCTCGTCCCGCGCTGCCGGGGCCGGGCCCCCGGACAGCGCCGCGGTCCGCACATGGGCGCTGGGCCGGGCCGGCCGCGGAACGCTGGGCCGCGGCGACCCGCCGGGCGGTTCGCCCGACGCCTCGCCCGATGGCTCGCCCAACGGCTCGCCCGGCGGTTGGCCGGGCGGCTCGGCAGGCGGCTCGGCAGGCGGCTCGCCCGAAGGCTCGCCCGGCGGTTCGCCGGGCAGTTCGGCCGACGGTTCGGCAGGCGGCTCGTCCGAGATCTCGGCGGGGGGCTCGGCAGAAGGGTCGGCGGAGATCTCGGCGGGCGGCTCCGCTAGCGGGTCGGCGGGCGAGGCCGGGGGCGCCGCCGGGGCGGGCGCGGTCAGGTGCCGGAGGACGACCTCGCGCTGGGCCGCGATGATCTCCCGGCTGGTGCGCAGGTACTCCAGCACGGCGGCGTCGGCCGGGCGGCGGACGTCCGCGACGCGTTCGGGCGGGCGCAGGGCGCCGGCCGGGTAGCCGCCGTCGGCGGCGCGGACGGAGCGTCCGTCGACGAGCCAGCCGGGTCCGGCGGCCGGGCCGGCCATCGGGTCGTCGACCGGGTGGGCGCCGCGCCCGGCGAAGAGGGGCACCGGGTCGACCGGGACACCGGCGGCGGCCAGTTCGGCGAGCGCGCGCAGCAGCGCCTCCAGGCCGGTGCCGCCCAGGCCGTCCCCGCCGGGGGCGGCGCAGGCGACGGCGGTGTGCGGGCGGTCGCCGAGGGTCGCGCCGACCAGGTCGGTCAGCGCGCGGCCGGGGCCCGCCTCCACGAACGTGCGGGCGCCCGCGCCGTACATCGCCTCGATCTGCGCGGCGGCGTCGACGGGCGCGGCCGGGGCCGGGGCCAGGTCGGCCGGGTCGGTCTCGCAGGGGCGGGCGGTCGTGCTCGCCCAGACCGGGAAGGCCGGCGAGCGGAGGTCGTGGCCGGCCAGGTCGGCGCGGGACGGGACCGCGCCGGCGCAGCCGACGCCGATCTCGATCATGTCGGTGTCGTCGATGACCCCGGCGGCGCAGAGCGCGGCGAGTTCGCCGTGGCCGCGGCCGGCGGCGAGGTCGGGGTGGACGCCGACGGCGGTGAGCAGCCGGTGGACGGCCAGCCCCGCGATGCCGGTGCCCGCGCACCGCCCGCCGGCCAGGCGCAGCAGGCGCTGCAGCCGGGGGAAGGCGACGCAGAGGTCGGCGGGCATTCCGGGCCGTCCGCCCGCACCGGGAACCTCGTCCGCGGACTCGTCCGGGAAGAGGAACGCGACCTGCCCCGGCTCGCCCGCCGCAACGAAGATCCCCGGTGCCGGGCGGAACCGCGCGGCGAGCGCGAGCTTCTCGCGGAGGTCGTCCGGTCCGGACGCCGTGAACGCCGCCTGGACGGGGCCTTCGAGCGAGGCGGCGGTCCGGGCGAGGTCGCGCAGCCGGGGCCGCCCGTCCAGCAGGCGCGCCAGCCGGTCGATCGCGGTGCGCGCGGCGTCCCGGTCGTCCGCGCGGATCAGGAACAGCTCGGCGGGCCACTCGGCGAGCCCCGACACCGGCTCCGGGGCGCCCTCGTACCCGGAGAGGACGGCGTGGAAGCGCCTGCCGCAGAACCCGGGCCCGCTCACACCGGCGAACCGCTCACCGGGACGAGCCGCCCACGGGCGGGCGGCGCCGGAGTCCGGCGACCCGGGGAGCACGCCCGTGTGCAGCGCGCACGCGGTCGTGACGAGGCCAGTGAGGCCGTCCGTCTCGGCCAGTCCGATGGACGACGGCGCGACGCCCGCGCGCTCGTGGGCGCGCTCCAGGGCGAGCCTGCCACCGGACCCGGCGACCGACTTGACCACCGCGTAGATCCGGTCGCCGTCGCGCTCGGCGTCCGCGAGTCGCTTCAGGACCGCGCACACGACGCCGTCCCCGGACGCGGCCGCCGCCTGGTCGTGGACGCGGTCGCTCAGGTGGGCGCCCCCGCACAGCACCATGGCGCTGGAGCCGGTCATGAGGTCCTTGCAGGCCGCGTCGAGGGCGGCGAGCGGCGTGCCGCCGACCGTGCAGGCCGCGCCGCCGAGGCCGAGCCGGTCGGCGATCCGCCCGGCGACCGCGCCGGTGCGGGCGCCGTCGAGGGAGTCGGCGGACGGGCGCGGGAGCTGCTCGTCCAGTCCGGGCGGAAGCTCGCCCAGGTAGGCCGGGAGCGTCGCGCGAAGGGCGTGCGCGATGCCGAGGTCGCCACCGCCCTCGGCCGCGAAGAACACCGAGGTCCGGGACCGGTCGAACGGGCGGTCGCCGTAGCCGGCGTCCCGCAGGGCACGAAACGCGGTCTCCAGCGAGAGGAGCTGGATCGGGGCGATCCCGCCGATCGCGTCCGCCGGGATTCCGTACGCGTCCGCGTCGAACGGGACGCCTGGAACGGCACCGCCACGGGACCGGCCGCCGACGATGTTCGCCCAGTGGCCGTCCGCGTCGGAGGCGCCGGGGACGACGCAGCCCAGGCCGATGATCGCGACATCGGCCGGCCGCGCGGCGTCGCGCACGGCGTCGCCCGTCCCGATGCCCAGCTCGGCCGCCCGCGCCGCCAGGAAGGCGGTCGCGCCGGTGGTGACCTGCTCGTGCAGGGCGGCGATCCCGGTCGTGGCCGAGCGCAGCGCCGCCACCTGCCCCATCGCGTACAGGCCCTCGGAGCGCTGCCGGACGGGGTCGACCGGCGTGCCGAGCCGCAGGCCCCGGCTCGCGAGGTGCAGCCGGCCGAGGTTCAGCTTCTCCAGCCGCCGCCGCACCTCCCGCTCCGGCGTCCCGGCCTGCTCCAGCTCGCGGCGGGTCTGCTCGAACGTCTCGGTGTACGGGGTGCGGGCGCACCGGACCGCCTGCCCGGGAGCCGTCTCCAGCACGGCCGTCCCCGTGCAGGCGAGCGCCACGTCCTGGTAGGCGGGCACGATCGCGCCCGCCGCGACCGCCTCCGGCGTGAACAGGTACGCGGTGCCCATCAGCACGCGGACGTCGGCGCCGCGCTCGGCGAGCGGCCCGGCCAGCGCGGCGACCATCGCGGCGGACCGCGCGTCGTGGACGCCGCCCGCGAACATCACCGACAGCTCGCGGGCGTCGCCGCCGAACGCCGCCAGCCGCTCCACCAGCGCGTCCCAGAGCGGGAAGCCCGGGTACGGCCCGGCGGGCCCGCCGCACTCGCTGCCCGCGAAGACGAACTTCCGCGCGCCCTCCCCGAGGAGCCGTCCGAGCGGCTCCGGTGACGTGACGTGCAGGTATGCGCCGACCCCGGCGGCCTCCAGCGCGGCGGCCTCCGCCGGGCGGCCGGCGCCGATGATCGCGTACGGGGGCCGGGCGTCGCGGACGGCGGCGAGCTGCTCCGCGCGCAGGTCCGCCGGCGCGCCGCCGGGGATCCCGGCGCCCCAGGGCCGGTCGCCGAGCCGGTCGGCGGTCTCCCGCAGCAGCGCCCGCACCCGGCCGCCGTCCAGCGGGCCGAGCGCCAGGAACGGCAGGCCGCCGTCCTGCGCGACCGCGCCCGCGAACGCCGACACGTCGCTGACCTGCGTCATCGGCCCCTGCACGGCGACCGGGCCGGTGCCGGGCGCCAGCGGCTCGGCCCGCACGGCGGCCCGCACGTGCAGCACGATCTGCTCCCGGACGGCCTGCACCACTCCCCCGGCCGTCTTGTACCGGTTCGCGAGCACCACGCCCGGCCGGCCCAGCGCCGGGCCGGGCCCGCTCGGCTCCGCCTCGCGCACGAACGCGAGCTGCTCGTCCAGGACCACCCCGGCCGCGCCGCCCGCGACGGCGGCGGCGGCCGTGTGCGGGCCGATGCCGCCCGCCGCGTAGACCGGGGCGTCCGCCTCGGCCAGCAGCATCTGGAGCAGGACGAACGCGGTCGGATCCGCGGGCCGCCCGCCGCCCCGCGCGATGATCCCCACCTCTTCGGTGAGGCCGCGCCCGATCCGGACGGCGTCCGCGGCCTCCGTCGGCTCCGCGACCTCGATCAGCAGGCGGCGCCCGCGGGCGAACCCGGCGACGGCGAGCCAGTCGTCGGAGTGCAGCGCGGCGGCGTCCACGACGACGGTGCGGGCGGCGGGCGGGATCTCGGCGGCGCGGACCCGGCAGCCGGGCGGGACGCGGACGCCGAACGGGCCCGTCCACCAGCGGCGCACGTCGGCGAGGGCGGCGAGCACGGGCGCCCGGTCGGCGCCGAGGCCGAGGATCCCGGTCCCGCCCGCGCGCGCGACGGCCACGGTGAGATGGGGCACCGGACGGCCGGACGGGGCGCCCCCGATGATCTCCGCGGGCGCCCGATCGCCCCGGGCCGTGCCGTATCCGCCCGTGTCCGCCGTCATGCTCTGCCCCCCGACGTCCCGTGCGCCAACAACGGTGCGCCACACTACGGTCGGCGACACGCCGATTACCGAGACGACACACCCGAGGGCGTGTTGCTGGCGTGTCCGCAAAGGAGATTGGAACGTCCTTTGGCCTCCGGCAGACCCGCGACGCTCCCGACAGCGCCGCACCGGACAGCGCAGCGCCGGTCAGAGCAGTGCCGGTCAGAGTGTGGAAGCGGCGGCGCGCTGTGCGCGGATCCCGTGCCTGACGATGCCCTCATCGAGCCACCGGTCGAGGTGCCGCCACGTCGTCGACCTGGCCTCGCGGCCGGTCAGCACGCCGAGGTGGCCGCCGGCGGCGATCTCGAACCGCACCTGCGGCGCCCCGCCCAGCAGGCGGACCAGCGGGCGGACGGCCCGGACCGGCGCGCACGCGTCGCCGCGCCCCGCGATCGCCAGCACCGGCACGCCGATCCGGCCGAGGTCCACCGCACGGCCGCCGATCTCCACGCCGCCGCGCAGGAGCCCGCCGCCGTCCAGAAGGGACCGGTGAATGCGCCGGGCGGCATCCACCGGATGGGCGATCGTCATATGCCGGAAATGATCCATCGCCTCGATATGCGCGAGGAAATCGGCGTCGTCGAGGTGGGCCAGCATCGCCCAGGGGCGGAGCAGGTACCTGTCCAGGCGGGCCGGGAGCGGGGCCCGGTTCACCGGCGGTGCCGCGAGCCGCGCGGCGGCCCCGTCCACCGGCGCGCCGATCGCCGCGACCGACGCGATCGGCAGGCCCGGATCGTCGGCGGCGGCCAGCAGCGCGAGGACCCCGCCGAGGCACCAGCCGACGAGCTGGACGGGCTGGCCGCCCGCGTCCCGGCTGACCGCCCGGATCGCGCCCGGCAGCACGTCCCCGACCCAGCGGCGCAGGCCCGGGCCCGGGTCGCCGTCCCGGTCCGGCCCGTGGTCGAGCAGGTAGCTGCGGCGCCCTGCGCGGACGACGTGCTCGGCCAGGCTGCATCCGCGGCGCAGGTCGTAGCAGCGCGCGGGCGCGTCCGGCGGCGGGACGAACAGCACCGGCGGCCCGGCCGGCACCAGCCCCTCCGGCGGCCGGTAGCGGCGCACCGACCGCCCCGGCCGCTCCTCGACCGTCTCCGCCGGCATCGGGCGCAGATCGGCGATCCGGCCGGACCGGGCCAGCCGCAGGGCATTGGACGTCGCGTCGCGCAGACCTCGCGGGGAAAGGATCATTTCGTCATTGTCCGTCCGCATTCGCCGATTGCGGCCGGCGCGCATTGACCCTAGGCGGCCGCCGCCGTCCAGGCCATTCATACACTGGTCATCGCCCCCCGGAAATCACCCGGCTGTGAAGCCTGCGTGAATTCGGCTTGACAGCGCGGGCCGGAAGTGGCCTCGCGAGAATCTCACGCCGGGCCGCCACATGGCGCATAATGGCGATCACAGTCCGTGCACGACGGCAGGCGGCCCGGACCCCGTGCGGGCCGCCCCCGCCTCCGTCCGTTACCGTCCCTGCTTGTCATGCCTTGTCGTGCCCGCGCCGATTCGACGGCGGCATCGCGGGGACGGGTGAGGGAAATGCTGACGGACCAGGCGGAGGTGGCGATGCCGGATCCTCTTCTGACGGAGGTCGGCTGGACGGGATCCGCGTTGCGGCTGGCCGGCCGGTTCGGGCCCGGCGCCGCCGTCCCCGAGATCGAACTGCTGCTGCACGAGCACACCGAGGGCGCGCAGCTGCGCGTGCCCGTCGCCGCGGAGGCCCGCGACGGTCTCGTCGTCTTCGAGGCGCGGATGGACGTCGCGTCCATCATGGGCGGGCGGCCGCTGCCCGGCGGGCTGTGGGACGTCACCCTGGCGGTCGGCGCGCCGCCGTCCCACGCCGTCGTCCCGCTCGGGCACGCCCCGGACCTGGACGCCGCGCCGCAGCGGCGGTTCCTGCCCGGATCCGCCACCGTCATCGCCTACTTCGCCACCGACGGCACCTTCAAGATCGACGTCGGCGGGCGGCCGCACTCCGCCGGGACCACCCGCGCCGACATGACCAGCTGGAACGGCGCGCGCGCCGAGATCCTCGTCGCCGGGCACGTCGACCTCCAGGACGCCAGCATGCCGATCTCGGGGACGCTGCTGCTGTCCCAGCACGGCCCCGACCGCAGCTTCGAGGTCATCGCCATGCTGGAGGAGCGTCCCGGCCGGCTCTGCTACACCGCCGCCGTCCCGGTGACGCGGGCGCTCATCGACGAGCCGCTGCCGCGCGGGACCTGGGAGGTGTCGCTGTGCCTGGGCTTCTCCGGGATGCACCGCGAGTTGCGGCTGCTCGCCGCCGACGAGCCGGTGGACGTGCAGGTGTGGCGGCGGCTGCGGCACGTCCGGGTGACGTCCTCGGCCGCGCCGGACCCGCTGACGATCACCGTCGGGCGCGCCTGAACGGCCCGTCCCAGGGGAACCGGCGGGTGGCCCCCACCACCGCCGACAGCAGCACGACCACGGCCGTCCCGCCCGCCAGGTTGATCCCGGACGTCGCGAGCGCCGCGTCGAACGGGCCGTGCATCGTCAGCGGCAGGACCGTCAGGACGAAGACGGCGATGGCGCCGATGCAGGCGAAGGCCCGCACGGGACGCGCCGCCGTCGCGAGGAGCAGGTGCATCAGCGCGGTCGCCTGGATCGTCGCCGCCGTCGCGCACAGCGCGTAGCTCGTCGCGGCCGAGGCGTCGGAGGCGTGCCCGCCCGCGAACACCGGGACCTCCACGCCGAACAGCGTGCGCAGGCCCATCACCGCGGCGAACGCGAGCCCGCCGCCGACCAGGGACGCGGAGATCCCCGTCCACCACAGCGGGCGCAGCGGCGGCCCGGACTCGGCGGCGATCTCCTCGTGCAGCGCGACGAAGTCCTCGTAGCGCTTCGTCGGCGCCTCCGGCGGGCGGCGCCGGGCCGTGGAGGGACACCGGAACGACCGTTCCCAGGGCCGTGGCGCAGGACGGCCGACGTGCCTGCCGGGCAGGCCGCCGGGGTACCGCCCGGATGACGAGTCGGGCATGTTCCCTCCCCCGGGTGCGAACGTAGAGGTGCTTACCCGGCACCGATGGGGAGACTCGCCCAATCTCGACAATTTGCAGTCGCTTGGCCACGCCCCCGAGCACGGCGACGGCGCCCCCTCTGGGCGAGGAGGCGCCGTCATTGCCGTCCGATGAGACGCGGCCGCCGAGCACACTTGGCCTGTGGTCAATTCCGGCCTGTGGTCAGGCCCGGCCGATGGTCGGACGCGGCCGATGGTCAGATCTGGCCGGCCCGCTCCAGCGCGGAGCAGCAGGTGCCGGTGATCAGCCGGGTCACCACGTAGGGGTCGATGTTGGCGTTCGGGCGGCGGTCCTCGATGTAGCCCTTCTTGTCGACCTCGACCTGCCACGGGATGCGCACCGACGCGCCGCGGTCCGACACGCCGTAGCTGAACGTGCTCCACGCGGCCGTCTCGTGCATCCCGGTCAGCCGCCGCTCGATGTCGGCGCCGTAGTTCGCGACGTGCTCGTCGGCCTTCTCGGCGAGCGCCTCGCACGCCGTGATGATCGGGTCGTACCCCTCGCGCATCGCCTTGGTGGAGAAGTTGGTGTGCGCGCCCGCGCCGTTCCAGTCGCCCTCCACCGGCTTCGGGTCGAGGGTCGCGGAGACGTCGAAGTCCTCGGCGATGCGGTAGAGCAGCCAGCGGGCGATCCACATGTGGTCGCCGACCTCGACCGGGCCCGCCGGGCCGATCTGGAACTCCCACTGCCCCGGCATGACCTCGGCGTTGATCCCGGAGATCTTCAGGCCGGCGTCCAGGCAGGCGTCCATGTGCCGCTCGACGATGTCGCGCCCGAACACCTCGTCGGAGCCGACGCCGCAGTAGTAGAAGCCCTGCGGGGCCGGGTAGCCGCGCTCGGGGAAGCCGAGCGGGCGGCCGTCCTTGAAGAACGTGTACTCCTGCTCGATCCCGTACCAGGAGTCCTGGCCGGCGTACTGCTCGGCGACCGGGCGCAGCTTGGCGCGCTCGTTGGTCTGGTGGGGCGTCCCGTCCACGAGGAAGACCTCGCACAGGACGAGCTTGTGGTCCCCGCCGCGGATCGGGTCGGGGCAGGAGAACACCGGCTTCAGCGCGCAGTCCGAGTGGTCGCCTGGCGCCTGGTTGGTGCTGGACCCGTCGAAGCCCCAGTCCGGCAGATCGGCCCCGTCGGCGAGGATCCTCGTCTTCGACCGCAGGCGCGCGGTCGGCTCGGTGCCGTCGATCCAGATGTACTCGGCCTTGTAGCTCAACGTCGGTCCTCTCGTCTCTGCCTGGCCTCACGGGTTCGGCCTTACAGAACGTGCCAACCGGCCATTTCACCTCTGTTGCCCGTTTGTGAACGGCATGTAACACGCCATCTGACCTGCGGAGACCTTCGTCACAGCGATCACGCTGCGTAACAACCCGTCCACTCTCGGGCGAAGAGGGCGCGCGGATTACCATCCCGACCAATGTTTCGCCTTATCCGGTCACTTTCGACGGTTTTCGGCGGAGGGAACAGACGATGGTTGCCGCAAACTCCCCCGACTGTTTACTTCTCTGGCATCCACGGATTACGCCGCCCCCTTCAAGATGATCGAGGAATGACGTCGCGGCGCGTGCCGCGGCGTGTCCTGACCCAAAAAACAGAACGGGAGAAAAAGGGATGAGGCGGACTTTCTCGGCCTCGCTGAGCACGGTCGTCGTGCTGGCGGGGCTCGCCGCCCTGGCACCGGCGAGCCAGGCGGCGGACGGCCCGAAGGGCGGGCGCACGCATGTCGTCCTGCCCGGCCACTCCATCCAGGCGGCCGTCGACCGTGCCCGGCCGGGCGACACCATCCGGCTCAAGAAGGGCCACTACGCGGGCGGCGTCCTCGTGCGCAAGCGCCTCACCATCCGGGGCGAGGGCAACGAGACCATCCTGCGCCCGGGCCGCCACGACAACTGCGCGAAGGCCAAGGCGCCGGGAATGGGCATCTGCGTGATCGGCCGGGCCAAGCACCCGGTCAAGGGCGTCACGATCCGGAACCTGTCCGTGCAGAACTTCAAGGGCAACGGCGTGCACGGCATGTACACCGACCGCCTCGCGGTGATGGCCGTCCTCGCCAAGAAGAACGGCGAGTACGGCATCGCGGAATTCCGTTCCACCCGCGGCCGGTTCGTCTGGAACTGGACCCTCGAGAACGACGAGGACGCCGGCCTGTACGTCGGCGACACCGCCAACGCCCGCGGCACCGAGGTCGCCTGGAACCACTCCTACGCCAACACGCTGGGCGTCCTCGTCCGGCACGCCCACCACGTCAACGTCCACGACAACGAGATCACCCGCAACTGCGTCGGGGTCGCGCTGATCGACGACGGCCAGAAGGGCGGGCAGGGCCACAACAACGTCTGGAAGAACAAGGTCTACAAGAACAACCGGTCCTGCGCCCAGCACGGGCCCGTCCCGCCGTTCGGCGGCACCGGGATCCTGTTCTTCGGCGGCCAGCACAACACGGTCAAGAAGAACATCGTCAAGTACAACCGGGGCAAGCTGCCCTACTCCGGCGGCATCGTCCTGTTCCCGGGCGTGGCCCCGGAGCACGGCCACGCCCGTCCCGCCAGCCACAACCTGATCAAGGGCAACACCGCGCGCGGCAACGCCCCGTACGACCTGGTGAACAACAGCGGCAGCAAGACCAACCGCTTCGTCCACAACAAGTGCCGCACCTCGAAGCCGCGCCACCTCTGCTGATCGGGCGCCATGAAGACCCCTTTCCCGCACCCGGGAACGGGGTCTTCTCGCGTTCAGCCGGGCGACCGGCGCAGGAACCGCTCCCCGAGCGGGGTCAGCGCGTGGTGCACCGTCTTGCCGCGGCGCTCGCTCGTGATGAGCCCGGCCCCGCGCAGCGCGGTGGCATGCTGCGACGCGGACGCGGCACTGACCCCGAGCCGCGCGGCCAGCGCACCGGTGGTGAGCTCGCCGTCGGCGACCGACCGGAGCACGGCCGCGCGCGTCCGCCCGAACACGCGCGGCAGGGCGGCGTCGCTCGTCCCGCCGAACGTGCGGGACGTGGGCAGCACCACGGTCGCCGGAGAGTCACCGCCGATCAGGACGCGCGGCCCCGCGACGAACGGCGAGGGCATGATCGCGACCCCGCGCCCCTGGAGCCGGACGTCGCCGTCGCGCCGCGTCTCGATCTCCAGGACCGGAGGCGTCCAGCGGACGTCCGGATGCAGGCTCCCCAGCAGGCCGCCGATCCCTCGTCCGGCCATCGTCCGGGCATGACCGGCCGCTTCGGCGCGCAGGAGGGCGCCCAGCTCGGGCCACACGTCCGCCAGCGCGGCCCGGTGGAAATCGCGGAGCCCGCGGACCAGCGCCCGCATCGTCTCCCCGTCCCCTGAGCCGAGCCGGGGCAGCCACGGGGACGGCGGCCGCGCGCCGTGCGACCGCTCAAGTTCGGCCCGGATCCGCCGGACGGGTGTCGAGGCGACCGTGTCGAGTTCCGATTCGAGCCCCGGTACGCGCGTGTACGGCGTCAGGAAGTCGGGCACCCAGGATCCGGGCGGCACCAGATCGAGCAGCAGGCGGGACGGGCCGGTGAGCCGCGCGCGCGTCCGCGTCCGCCAGGCGCCGGGAACCGGCTCGGGCCCCGTCGCGCGCAGAGCCTGGGCGCTCAGGACCGACTGGGCGATCGGCGAGAGGCCGGGAGTGATGCGGATGCGCGCGAGGTCGTCATAGTCGAGCCAGAGCCGCAGCATGATCGGAATCTACGACATTTCAGCTATTTCCAAAATCATTGCGCCTCGCTCGAGGCCTCGTGGAAAGTGCGGCCATGAGCCGACTCCGCCCGCTCCGCCGCACTGTTCCGCTGATGCTGGTCGCCGCCTTGGTCGCGGTCGCACCGCCCGCCCGCGCCGCTGACAGCGCGGACGTCCACCAGGGCGACATCGACGGGGTTCCGTACCGTGTCGAGGTCCCGAGCCACTGGAACGGGACGCTGCTCCTGTGGAGCCACGGCGCCTACAGCCTGGAGTTCCCTGCGCCTTCGGACATCTCCCTGACGAACCACCCGGCGACGAAGCAGTGGCTGCTCGACCACGGCTATGCGGTGGCGGCCTCGCAGTTCCGCGTGGCGCAGGGCTGGGGCGTGGTGGAGTCCGGTCTCAAGGACCAGATCGGCCTCCTCGACTGGTTCACCGCCAACATCGGCAAGCCCCGCCGCACCATCTCCACGGGCGCGTCGGCCGGAGGCCTGGTCGCGGTCCTCCTAGCGGAACGCAACCCCACCCGCTTCGCCGGCGTCGCGTCCCTCTGCGGGGTGCTCGGCGGCACGACGGGCCACTTCAACAGTGCCCTGGACGCGAACTACGCGATCAAGACGCTCCTCGCCCCCGACCTCGACCTGGTGCGCATCAAGGACCCGCAGGCGAACATCTCGAACGCCCGCCAAGCCCTCGGTGCCGCCCTGAGCACGTCGAGTGGACGCGCCCGCCTGGCCCTCGCCAGCGCCCTCGCCGACATCCCCGGCCGGTACACCTCACGGGCCCCCGCACCCGGGACGGTCGCCGGCCAGGTCCAGCAGCAGTACTTCTACAACGCCTACGACCGGGGCGCGTTCTGGGGCCTCAACCGCACCGACATCGAGGCCCGCGCGGGCGGCAACCCGTCCTGGAACACGGGCATCGACTACCGGAGGCTCTTCACTCGCTCCAGCCAGAAGGCCCTGGTCAAGCGTGCCTACCGCGAAGCCGGCCTGAGCCTCCGCGCAGACCTCGCCCGCCTCAACGCGGCCCCGCGCATCAAGGCGGACCCGGGGGCCGTCCGCTATCTGAACCGCTACGGCACCCCCACGGGCCGGACGCCCTGGCCGGTGGTGACCCTGCACTCGACGGGAGACGGCAACGTCCCACCGGAGAACCAGCGCTGGTACGCCACGCAGGTGCGGCGAGCGGGCAACCCGGCGAACCTCAAGCAGTTGTATGTCGACCGTGGCAACCACTGCACGTTCACGGCGTCCGAGGAAATAGTGACCCTGCAAGCCCTCCTCACCCGCCTGAACACCCGCCACTGGCCCAGCACCAGCCCGGACGTCCTCAACGGGTCCGCAGCCAAGTTCACCCCCGACTACCAGACGGTGTTCGACCCGGACCCCGAGCGCGGCCTGCACCCGACGACCCCGTCCTTCACCCGCCACCACCCGTCCCGGTACCTGCGCTAGACCATGCCGCGGGGGCATGACCCCCTGTCTCCGTCCCGGAGCAGGGGGTCCTAGCGGCGCTTTAGGCTGCAGACAACAAGCGGTTCGCGCAGGTAAGAGTCATCGTCCGGCAGGCGGAAGACTGCCTGACCCGCCGGCCCATCGTCGCAGCGATGAGTTCGGCGAACGGCCATGGTCCACCTCCATGAACCACCGGCCGGAACACAGGAGGAGCGCCCATGACCGCCAAGGCCCTACCGCCCGTCGTCGACGCCGAGACCTGGCAACGCCAGTTGGACGAGTTGCGCGTCCGCGAGAAGGCCGCAACGCGGGAACTCGACGCGATCGCCGCCGAGCGCCGCCACCTTCCGATGGTCGAGATGCCCGACTACACCCTGGAAGGCGAGCAAGGACCGGCCAAGTTGGCCGACATCTTCGAGGGCAAGACCCAGCTGATCGTCTACAACCACATGTGGTTCCCCGGCGAGACTTGGCAGTGCTCGGGCTGCACCGGCTTCACGTCCCAGTTCACGCGCCTGGAGTTTTTGGACGCCTACGACGCCCGATTCGTCATCGTCACCCAGGGCCCGATCGACGAGGCACTGGCCTACAAGCGCCGCGTCGGCAACGAGATGACCTGGTACTCCACCGCGAACAGCACGTTCGGCACCGACGTGGGCGCGCCACCCGGCGGCGGCTTCGCCGTCAACGTCTTCCTACGCGACGGCGACACCGTCTACCGCACGTGGCACACCAACGGCCGAGGCACCGAACAACTCAGCCACTCTTTCGCCCTGATCGACGTACTCCCCTACGGCCGCCAGGAGGAATGGCAAGACTCCCCCAAGGGCTGGCCCCAATCCCCCACCTACACCCGCTGGCCCGCCTCCGAACAAATAGCCGCCGCCTACGGCGAGAACCCCTAACGCCAAACCGGAGCGGTTAGCACTCCGGCCGCATTTACTGATCGATGAGTCGTCGTCGGCCCATTGCTGCGAGCGGTCGTACCAAGCCAGCGGCATGCCCAGACCGTGACGTCGATCTGCCGTCACGGTCCGGGACCCGCTGGAGTTCGATCACCTGGCGATCCCAGCGGCCGTGTCCGTCCGGACCGGGCGACGGACGGGGACCACGTGACCACGCCGGTGTGCCAGCCACATGAACACGGCGGTGGCCACCACGCCGAACACCACGGCGTACACACTGCCCTCCGGTCCGAAGTCGCCGCCCGTGACCAGTGCGGGACCCGACATCGTCGCGTCCAGCAGACCCTGCGGGGTGTTGCTGCCCGACACCTCGGTGCTGAAGATGGCGCTCGCGGCGACGTTCCAGCCGAAGTGCAGACCGATCGGCACCCACAGCTTGCGGGTGGCGATGTACGCGGCGGTCAGCATCCCGCCCGCCTCGATGGCGATGGCGATGGCGCCCCACAGGGTGGCGTTCGCGTTGAGCAGGTGGATCAGGCCGAACAGCGAGCCGGTCAGCACGAGCGCGATCCAGGTTCCGGTCCAGTGCTCGACGTTGCGGAACAGGACGCCGCGGAAGACCAGCTCCTCGGTCACGGCGGCACCCACCATGATGCCGAGCAGGGCGACGGCGTTCGCCGGCGTGCCCAGGCCGTTGATCGTGTAGTCGCCGAAGAAGGCGATGTTCGCGATGACCGCGCCGAACAGCGCGACGCCGAGCAGTGTGCCCCAGCCGATCGCGGCACCTGCCCCCTTCGGCGACACCTCGACGGGGGCCCGGTGCTCGGTGCGCCGCACCACCCAGCCGTAGACCAGGAGCGCGACAACGGCCGTCAGCAGGCCGGCGGCGAGCGCCAGCCAGGGGGTGTCCTTCACCGCCGCCGTTCCGAAACTGCCGACGACCCAGACCGCCGCAACCGCTAAGAGCTGCCATATCAAACGCATGATGACTCCTTCGTGAGAAGCCGCGGCGGGAGCGCCGCCGGCTAGTAGTAGGGGTGCGCTCAGCCGGCGATGTCGACGCTGAGGGCGATGTCGAAGGTCCCCGCGCCGTTGCGGGCCAGGCCCATCAGCAGCGGCCCGACCCCTTCCAGCCAGCGGGCCATGTCCAGGCCGCCGACATCGAGGGGGCGTAGTCCGAGGCTCTGGATGAACGCCGACACCTCGGTCTTGGC